>JBEPYD010000139.1:0-8970 GCA_041641575.1 Bacteroidales bacterium | reverse complement strand
CGGGATCTGGCGCTGGTTCTCCGGGCCGAGATGAGTCTGATGCGATCTTCCTCAAACGCTATATGAATGACAAATAGTAAAAAAGCTTTAAAACATTAATTCTATGGTGGAAATAACAATTGAGGAATTTTGGAAACTTATAACTTTCTCTAATACGCAGTAGTATCAAAAATTATAACCTATATGAAAAATTACACCAAAATGACCTTTAAAGCCACTTTCAGTCTCTACAAATGCTTGCGAAGCATCATCAGGATAGTAGTTAATACCGGGTTGTAAGTTTAAAGACAGCGAAAAATGGTCAGATATTTCCATATAGGTTCCTGGTTCTATGCCCAGAGTCATTGTTTGTATTTTGTCAAGCCGGTTATACGCATAGGTGTAATACACCCCTAACTGCGGCTTTATCCACGAATCAACAGCAAAAACATTCATAAAATACTTGTTAACAAGCAGAGTTCCGCCTATTTGACTGAATCCCGACTGTAGCTCAAAAAACCTATAGTTTAAAATGGGTCGAATTTGAAAGCCAATATCATTTTTCTCTCCTGTTCTGAATTCATAAAGAAAGGGAAATAAATTGGTCTCTACAGCATTAATGGTATCATAAGGTTCCACTAAAAACGAGGGAATAAATCCTGCATATTTAGTACTTAGAAAATCTTCCTGTGCCAGGCCTGTTTCTTCATTTACAAAGAACAAAATTGTTGTAATGGTAAAACATAAAAATATCTTTTTCATAATAATAAGTGTTTAATGGTTATTTCAAATGTGTTTTGGCTGAACTGCATTGACCAGCTTTCTAACTTTTTCAACTAATGTCATGTCAACAATGAATATGCGCAATCCCTCCACACACCCTTCGATTCCCTAAAGGGGTCGACCCACGCGAGATGGCATTCCCCTTAAGAGTCTGTCCCGATTTATCGGGAGGTTAAGACGGGTAGATGCGTGAAGGAGACATCTTATAATTGACATGACACTACTCAGATAAAATATGCTTTTGTGCGTCCTCTTTTTTAAAACCATTTTCCAAATATTACGATCACGCCAAAATGATTTCCCCATTCATTATCTGAATTGTCGTTTAGAAAATAGGTTCCACCAAATTGAAGACCTAAAGACAAAGCCCATCTGTCTTCGAACAGCATGTTATAACCTGGTTCAATCCAGGTTCCAATATTTGTATGATGGGCTTCATAATTTCTGGCTGCGCTCAATACAGGTGCAATGAAAAATCCTTTTGATAATTCTGCGCTGTTTTCTTTTTTCTTCAGAAACAGGGGTGCTCCGAGTTCCAATCCAATATGACTTAGTTTGTCATTTCCGTTTCTTATTCCATAGTTAACAGTACTTGCCAACCGCAAATCCATGCGATTGGAAATACTTCTCTGATACACAATCGGCAAGACGTTGATGTCAAACTCACCTGAATTGTAATAGGGTTCAACTGTTATACCCGGACTAATTCCAATAAAGTTTAATCGGTTTTTATCCTGGCCAAAGGCCATATGAACTGTCATTACGAAAAACAATATTATAAAAGATTTCATCATTTTATTTTTTTTGAATTCAAAAGTATTGTGGCTTTTATAATGATGGGATTAGTTTATCTTTTTAAGCTTATAGCCGGAATAATATAATATCTCTTCACCTGTTGCAGTTTTCATTATCCGCACTGACTGTCCGGCCTGCCTGCCCAAACCTGCAATATATGCAAGCTTATCATCAATGGGTATCAGAGCAGGTTTAATGGTAGGATTATTATCAAAATTGACTTTAAATTTCAGTGCCAACATCCCATCCTCGTGCCGTAGTTCAAAATCGGTAAACATCTGATAATCGCTTTCTTTTTGATTGATTACCTCATACTCTCCCATTCGGTTTTTCCAAACCTCCGGTATTTTGGGATTTTCAATTCGCTGCCCCAGAATATTTTGGTTTCCATTTTCCACTTCTTCCTGAATGAGAAGTTGTTCTCCGGCTACTTCATGAAACACAAACCTGATTTTCTTAATCTTAAATCCTAAAGGGCCCCAAATTGTTATCCTGGGGATAAATGAATTCTCAGCAACAGGTATCAGTTTAACTTTTGTATCCTGAATGTTTGTTACCAGATGTGATTTTTCGACTTCAACGTTATAAGCTTCAGCCGGAAAGGCGTAAGCACCTGAATATTTAAGCAATACATCCGGTGTTAACTTTATCTTCTTGTCAGGATAAATTGAATTGGCCGTTTCTTTAGTCTCAAATTCATATCCCTTAACCCTGGCAGCTTCAGTGAGTATTTCATCATAAAGTTTACAAATAGCATTTCCCCTGGCTGCATTTGTAAGGATAACAACGCCGAGGTTACTCTCTGGCGCTATGGCTACTTTAGCCCTGTGATAGAAAGTGGCACCGCCATGATGGTAGATTGTTCCTGCATGTGTGTTTTGATTTGCCATCCAGGCCAATGGATATGTTTCGCCAAGATCAAAGGGTGCTGCAGGTTGAAAGGTTAACATTTCTAATTTAGAATCCTCACTTAAAACATCATTCCGCTCATTATTGAGCCATAAAGAAAGAAATTCAGACATATCCTGCACGTTGCTGACCAAACCACCCGCGGGTATTTCACGCAGGTAACCATCCTGCACTACTTCTCCCTCCCGGTTGTGATCCGCACTCAGTTTATCAATGGACTTTCTCATTTGGTGAAATTTGCTGCTATTCATCTCCAGAGGTTTTAATATCTCCCTGGCGGTATAATCCATGTATGAAGTACCTGTTACCTCACCAATTAAAATACCCAGCAGGTTAAACCCCGGATTGGAATAAGAACGGATAACTCCTGCCGGATATGCCGTGTACTCTTCATTTAAATATGCCAGTTCTGCAGTGTAAACCTCTACTGAATCACTCACAAAACCTTTCATAATATCTGAAGGCAGGCCGGACTGATGCGATAAAATTAAACGCGAAGTTATGGGAGCGCTTTCCGGAAACCGTTGATTAATGGAAAGCGATGGTAAATATTTACTTACCGGCTCATCCAGGTTTATTTTGCCTCTTTCCTGTAATTGCATAATGCCGGTTCCGGTGAATAATTTGGTTACAGAACCCGTTTTAAACAGGGTATGCTCATCTACCGGAATTTCTGAGCTGGCATCAGCATATCCAAAATATGCCTCCCATAATATACTGTCGCCTTCTAATAATATGATACTGGCGCCCGGAATATCTTTTTTCTTCATAAGTTTTTTAATTTCTTTGTGATATTCCTCTTTTAATTCTTCAATGGAGGATTGCGAGAAGACCTGCGAAAGAAAAATGGCAGGCAACGCTATTAAAATGAAAATTGCTTTAAACATATTAAATAGTTTTTAATGATTAATCAGCATTCGAAATCAAAAGTAATAGCAACTACCTGCAGGGAAAAATGATTTATTTCAAGTGCTATAAATAATATTTAAACACTTACTATAAAAACACAAACCTCATTCACTTATTCCAGGAAGGATTACACATATAAAAATGATGTGTTTGTATAATTTTATATGCCTAATGACTCATTTTCATTAATATTGAGGCATGATGAAAACAAAATTTACCAGTGTATTACTTGTATTTTTCCATTTGATGATATGGGTGGTTCCCGTGCTTATCTTTGAACTGAGCCCAATACCGGTTACTTTAGGAGTATTCGTGACTGATGATTTTGATTTCTTTTATCCATTATACTATGGATTATTTTTTAATCTGCTGCTGTTTTATGGGTCTATCTGGCTGTTAATGCCCCGGTTACTAGAAAAATCAGGATGGTTCAGTGCCCTTGCCGGAAGTATCGCATTATTTATTGTAATATCATTTGTAGAAGCCGGAATAGACTGGTATGTACTATACATTCATGATTTGTATGAGGATAGTATATATTTTTGGGAAGTATTGTTAGGCAATTTACTGCTAAACCTGTTCATTTTACTTATGTTGCTGGGTTACTTCTTTACAGAAAGGCTAATTATTAGTGAGCAGCTAAAATCGAAATTACGTGAAGAGAAGCTGCAGCTTGAACTTGACTTTTTACGTTGGCAGGTAAATCCGCATTTTATTTTCAACACGCTAAATAACCTGTTTGGTAAAGCAAAGCGGAATAAAGATAATGAGACTGCTCAATACATTGAAAAGCTTTCCGGGCTTATGCGGTATATGATATATGAAACCAATACTGAAAAAACCACTTTAAAAAAGGAAGTAGACTACCTGAAAAATTATTTGGCTCTTCAAAAATTACGCTTCACTGAGGATGATCCGGTGAAAATAGAATTTCAGACTGATTTGGAAAATGATCAGGTTGCGCTCCCACCTGCATTGCTTATCCCATTTGTGGAAAATGCATTTAAATATGGAATAAGTCTGAAAAAAAGCTCTTTTATTCATATTTCCCTCACTGCCAATGAAAAAGAAGTTAATTTTAAGGTACGCAACAGCAAACAACAAAACATGGAGCGTACAGACAGTTCTGGGATAGGGTTGAAAAATGTTAAACGAAGGCTTGAGCTTTTGTATGGTGAACAATATACCTTAAGTATAAATGATTCAAATAATGATTTTAACATACGCTTAAAATTACCGGTATTATGAAAATTTCATGCATAGCCATTGATGATGAGCCCGTAGCACTGGAAATCCTGGAAGAATACATTGAAAAATCCGGATTTTTATTATTGCAGGGAAAATTCCGTGATGCACTGGAAGGGCTAACTTTTATACAACAAAACCCGGTAGATTTGATTTTTTTAGATATCAATATGCCTGATTTTACAGGCATTCAGTTTGCCAGGGTATTACCCACTCCCCACCCTGCCGTAATATTTTGCACGGCATACAGTGAGTATGCCCTGGAAAGCTATGATTATGAGGCTACAGATTATCTTTTAAAACCCATTTCTTTTGAGCGCTTTTTAAAAGCTGTACTGAAAGTAAAAAAGCACCATAACTATAGCCATCCATCGATTAATCAGGTATCTGCAACTACGGAAAAAGATTTCCCGGAATCAAAGCCCTTTATTTTTGTAAAAACAGGGAATGAAATGGCTAAAGTTTTTGCTTCAGATATCATTTATATTGAAGGAATGGGGAACTATATAACCATCCATACCACGCAAAAAAAAATAACAAGCTTGCAGAGCATGCAGATAATTCTTCAAAAACTGCCTGCAGATAATTTTTTCAGAATTCATAAATCCTTTATCGTTTCTTTTGAACACCTGGTTTCATATGAAAGACACCAGGTTAAGATGATAAATGATAAAAAGCTGCCCGTTGGTAACACATACCGGCAGGCTTTTGCTGCGTGGATTGATGAAAAAAATCAGTAGGTATTAGTTTAATTTATACCATCATTTCATGTATTTTTTATCTTTCACAAGTAAAAGTTCTTCACCCAGGCATGGAATAATTGTTTGTTCCAAAATAATACGAAACTTTATAGATTATGCTTTACAAAATTAGGACAGTTTTGGAAAAACAAGACAGCCTGTATGCGTTAGGCCAAATTGTAGAATTAAATGAAGGATTACATAAATCTCCTGATAAAAGCGATAGAAAAAGAGAATATAATCTACCTAAATGAGAAAGTGGTAGTCGAATAACATTTAAAATCATCAGTTTTAAACACTTCTCTATTTAAGATCGTTTATTTTGAAATTCTGAGAATATTAAAGAAACTGAGCACTCCTATGAATAAAAAGAATAAACTTGAATAAAGGTAAAAAGGACTATTCTTAAAAAATGATACAACAAAAAGTATTAAGGAAATAGAAACTATAATGAGAAAAATATATACCATTCTTGTATTTATCATTTTTCTATGCTTTACAAATCTACCAATATTAATACCTATGGTACAACCCATAAGAATGATAGCTGCATTGACAAAATCCTTAAGGTAGACAAAACTGATGAAAACAAATAATATCACAAGCGTATTAAAAATTAATAAGATTAATTTTTCTTTTTTAGGCATTTCTTAATTATTTTTAAAACACTCAATTGAAATTAATAATTATAATATAATATCTCGTGGAATTAATCATCCTGGGATTGCCCCCAAGATGATTAATTCAAAATACTTAGCCATAATGATCATAGAAAGCTGTACTATTCTATTGGCTTTTTCAATTTATTTTCTAATAATTTACTTCTCTTTCTGAAAGAACAACCTAAAAAATATTAAGATTCCCAAAACAACATTTGTGATCAGAAGCGTCACAAAAAGTGGCTTATTATTGAACTTACCATAAAAAAACAATAAATAATTTAAAGACAGAAACAAAAGGAAAAGAAATAAATCCCGGTAACTATATATGAACCTGTATTTTCCTCTTTGTTTAATAAAATATGTCCCAATAAATAACCCTACAGGATAACCAGCTGAAATAAAACCAAAAGTTGTTAGTTTTTCCAGTGAAAATAGCACTCCGGAGATAATAAATATGATTGATGTAATAAAAGCAAAAAAAATAACCAGCTTTGTCATGCCTTTTTTCATAAATTTAAATTTTTAGAAAGCACTCTGCAGAGGTTTGACTAAACAAATTAATCAGGACATAATAATCCTAAACCTCCAATATAACTGCTTAATGCCCATCCTGCAACAGCAGCTGTACCAGCAGTATATACTGCCACCGCTAAACCAAGTGCTGCACCCGTAGCAAAAAAGAATCCTTCACAAAAAGATATCCCCCCTTGTACACCTTCCATTTCCTCTAAAGACAACTTTTTTGTTTCCATAATTTATTAGTTTTAGGTTAATAAATAAGTTTACCCTCCTAAAATTACAACGCCACTCAATCGGATACAAGAAAATGGAGCAGAAAATTTGTGAACGGTCAAAAAATACGTCCGAGCGGTAAATTATGTCCCTGATATGTTTAAAATTCCTGCAATTATTATTATAAGAGGAGACTGAAAATTATGCTTCGTGAAATTTTTTACACCGAAGGTGCGTACGATTATATTGCCCTTCACTTAAATAAGAGAAAAATATCGTGTTTGCAGAGCATGCAGGAAATTCTTCAAAAACTGCCTGCAGATAATTTTTTCAGAATTCATAAATCCTTTATCGTTTCATTTGAACAACTTGTTTCACATGAAGGACACCAGGTTAAGATGATAATTGATAAAAAGCTGCCCGTTGGTAACACATACCGGCAGGCTTTTGCTGCGTGGATTGGAAAAAAGCATCAGCAATAATTCAATCACATAACTTCAGCTTGTAGTAATAGTTGTAATGTGTAATATTACTGGAATAGATAAACTCCTCACCGGTTATCACTTAAATTTGTTTAATTCCAAGAATTAAAAACTAGCCCAATTATTTATTACAGTAATTGTTTTGGACATTACAGGCTCTTCAGATCCCATTTCAAAGTATTCTACCAAAATTGTTTTGGTTGAAGTGTCCATAATTATCATCCAAAGATCAGATGAGTCATCAGAATTAATAGATGAAAAATACTGCACCTGTGTATCAAAATTAAATTGGTTAATGCTCCAGTTATTTATGGTGCTTATTTCCGATCCCCAGATACCCTGTCCTATACCGGTAAGTTTAATGGTAACCTCTGTACCTTTCGGCAGGTTAGCAGCAAAACTGTATTTTTCTGCCGAATAAAAAGTTTTATTAGGATCTAACAGGTTTGGACCATAAGCACCCTCTTCAGGATACTGAATTAGAGACTCTGTTATTTCAAAAGGGGTATTTTCAACAAAGTCGCTAACAAAGGGTTGAAATTCTGATATTTCTGATTCTATTCCCAATTCCTTATATCTTTGTTCCAGATTTTGACGAATTGAACTGGTATCGAGAAACCGGGCGTGATTGATCAATTGTGAACCTAAGGTTGAATCGTTTAGTTCTCCATCTTCTCTTAAATCATTGCTGATGTTTGACATTAACTCTGTAAACTCAGCTTCAGATCGGTATCCATTTAGAATAACCGAAGCGGTAAGCAGAATTCCATGTCCCTTTCCACTTTTGGTAATATCTAAATATTCACTTGATTCGATGTCGGAAACATCATATCCAAAAATGCTTAGGACTTCTTGCTGAGCCTGCAATTTTGCCACACTAAATTCCATTCCCTCGGAAATCAGGTATTCTACCCTGGGTTTTTCCAGGTGCGTAAGCACGTTAACGTTCACATTGGCTGTGGTATCAGCTAAATCTGCAAGCGCATATAATGTAATTTGTGAATTGGATTGCTCACCTGAAATTTCGTTAAAATAAAATCCGTCAGCTCTCAAACTTACAAAATCTGAAACCAGCTCAATGTTTTCCAGTTGAAAACTACCTTCATTGTTATTTATCTGGGTTGTAAATGTTTTACCGGTTTGCACTACCTCCTCATTTAATTCATTGATGGTTATACTTGTGCCATTAATAAAAGGGCCTTTCTGTACATAACCGGAAATGCTTACTTTTTGTGGAACTTTTTCCTTTTCTTCATTTTCAGTAATTATGAGCTCTTGCTCTTTGCTACAACTGCTCAGCATCAAAAAAAATAAAGCTGCGAAATAAAAAAAAGATTTCATTGCTATCGATTTTTAGTTAAAGGTGTATTTGCGCTTTGTTACTGCGGTTAAACAAATGTATAATATTAACACATTTGAAATTTCATTGTTTAATAATACATTATAATTAACATTAAATTCACACTATAACACTCATTTTCCTGGTACGGCAGAAATCATTTCTAAATAGATGCATCATTTAAAACCATGTCCTCAAGCGGAGTTTAACTAAAGATCACTATAGCCAAAGCAGTAAAATGATGTGCTACAGACAAATTGAATAAAAATAATGTTTCTCATGATAAATAGAAAATAGCCTTGCACATTTTACTACCCATATTTTCTATTAAGTTGATATTGATAGTATTTCATGTTTTTCAGCAAACCCTAATATAGGAAAAAACCTGTAGTAAG
>JBEPYD010000138.1:0-8970 GCA_041641575.1 Bacteroidales bacterium | reverse complement strand
AGTCGCCGCCATTTTCCAGTACACTTTGGAGGCTGTCGGCCAAAGGCTGAATATCCGCAAGTGTTTGTTGCATTTGCGGGTCAGGGCGAAGCAATATGTGTCGTGCTTTCACAGAATCCGGCACATAATTAATTTCATCAAGTTTTGAGAGTTTATATGCCTCATCTTCCCGGTAAGGGCCTACCATTGTTCCTGGTTCTGCATCAAACAGTGAGTCTGCAACTAAAACCGATAATTCTTCACGGCTTCTGTTCAAAGAGTTGTAAGAAACATCGGAATTCAGGTTCACGAATTGTACGTTGTTATCTGTTTCAGCAAATTCTTCCACAATATTTGTAACATATTTCAGTGCTTCCTGCTGATCGGCCTCCGAGGGCTGAATTTCAAAAGTTACATATTCAATGTCACGGGAGGCAGTTTGTTCAAACTGTTTTTTATGCTCTTTGTAATAACTTTCAATATCATCTTCAGTTACGTTTACAGCAGTGTCAGGTACTTCTGCATATCTTTCCATAACGTAATCGAAGTTTACCCTTTTGTTCTGCTTTACGAATTCTTCTTTAGCTTCTATGCTGCTTGCATACAAACCTTTGCTTATAAGGTTGTTGTATTTGCTGCGTTTCCGTTCACGTAGAATTTCATTCTCAAGGTACAACCAGAACGCTTTTTGTTCTCCGGTAGGATCCTGATCCATGTTTCTCAGGAACTGTATTACCGCTGCGCTGTTAAATTGTCCGGTTTCGGGATTGGTGAACATTTGCCGCACAATCGGGTGCGGGTTGTTGCCCTGCACCATATCAAGCACCTCTTCGGCACTTACTGATATTCCTAAGTCATCATATTCATCTGAGAGAATATACTCTTCTACAAGACTGTTCCATGTCTGCTCCTGTATAGCATCCATGGTTGCTTCATCAAGCGCGCTTGTACCTGTGTTCATCTGATAGATGTTCACGAGTTTGTCTACCTCCCGCTGATATTCCTGAACAGGTATTGAATGTCCGGAGATTTCAGCTATTTCAAACTGATTGTTGGTAAACAGTGAAGTACCTGAACTAAATAAATCTCCCATAATAAAGGCGAGCAGCGCAACACCTATAACAACAGCTACTAAAATTCCTGCTCTGTTCCTTATTCTTTCTAAAGTTGCCATGATTATTGTTTATATAAATTACCTAAATTTTTCGAGCTACGAAGATAACAATTTATACTGTTTTTAAAAGTGCTGTAATAAAAAAATACTTGTGCTTTTAAAACACTTCATATTCAGACGATTTAAGAAGTGAAAAAGCTTATTTTTTTATGGCTAAATGCACCAATTCTATTTTTGTTTCCGTTGCTTTTAATATTTTAATTTCTAAGTTTGGTTCAATTATAATATGCTCATTAACTTTTGGAATGCTTGTGTAATGATAAAAGATCAGTCCGGCAATTGTTTCATATTCTTCTGAGTCAGGCAAATTGATTGGGTATTTATCATTTAGGTAATCAATTTCCAGCCTGCCAGATAAAACATATTCTTTGTCATTTATCTGTCTTTCCACATATTCATCTATATCATGTTCGTCCTCAATTTCTCCGATAATCTCTTCCAGAATATCTTCTATGGTTACCATACCTGCGGTTCCGCCAAATTCATCTACCACCAGGGCTATGCTTTTTCTTTCCTGCATAAACATGCGTAAGAGTTTATTTGCGTGCATGGTTTCAGGAACTGTTATAATATTTACCAGTTTTGACCGAACACTTTTGGGGCGTTTAAAAAGTTCTTTTCCATTGACATAGCCAATTACATTATCGATATTATCCTTATAAACCAGAATTTTGGAATGTCCTGAATTAGCAAAAAGCGCTTCCAGATCTTCAATGGAGATAGCATCCTCTACGGCTTCGATTTCCGGGCGGGGAACCATACAGTCCCTTATTTTTACGGTCGAGAAATCAAGTGCATTTTGGAAAATCTTTATTTCATTTTCAATTTCTGTACCAGACTGTTTGTCGTTGTGCCCCTGGTGCATCAAATGGTCAAGGTCAATTTTTCCAAAAATCTTGTTTTGCGATTCTTCCGGTACCTTGCGTTTCAAAACTTTGCGAATGATAAAATTTGAAATAGCCATAATAAAACCGCTTACAGGGAAAAACAGGTAGAAAAAGATTAATACCGGAACAGAAAATATTTTCAGGGCAATATTTGGTCTTATTCGGAATAGTGTTTTTGGCAGAAATTCAGCCAGAAACAGAATAATAGCAGTTGAAATTAAGGTTTGAATGAGAAGTATATTAAACTCAACTGTTGTAAAGTTTAAAATTACCGGCTCCAGCATGCGAGCCATTACAATGCCAAAGATTACAAGTGCAATATTGTTGCCCACGAGCATGGTAGCAATATACCTGCCGGGATATTTTGTAAATAAAGATACAATTTTGGAAGCAAATCTGTTCTGCTTTTTATCAAGTTCAATGCGTAACTTGTTTGAAGCAACAAAAGCAATCTCCATTCCTGAAAAGAAAGCTGATAGTAAAAGGGATATGATAATGAGAAACAGGTTACTCATTCAGCACTTTAATTGTTGTTCTGATTTTCTTTTTTTCTAAGAGATTTCCTGCGATAATACATTAAGAACGAAACAAAGGTAAGAATAATAAAAATAAAACTTTTACCAAAGCCTTCGTATATCGTTTGATGAATAGCAGCGGCTGCTGCAAGTAGGGAGGCGATCAGCCATGTAATTTCCAATGCTTTTTTCACACAATAAAGGTACAATTAGTTTGTGTCCATTTATGCTTAATAAAGTTTTTTCTGCTAATTTTTTTCATGTCCATTAGAATGGATTTACAATGGATCCTTTACATTTACCGTTCCACGGGAACTTTTGAGTTTCCAACGGGAGAGATCCTGGTCAGCTTCAAAACCTGACTGACCGTAAAATACGCCATCAGGATTGGTAATTTTAGTAAATTCGTCAGAATATATTATGCGGCTCTGTTCATCCCAGTATAGCTTTTCTGTGTTTAATTCTTCACCTTTTTCAAAATTTTTAGCCTGTACATTCTTTCTCGCTTCCCATAATCGCTCATTTTCATTATATATGGCATATCCGGCCGAAATAAAGGACTGTACATTTCCTGCATCATCATAAAAATTAACTTTTATTCCTTTTGGAAATTCAGCGTATGGCTCCTCAACATTATCGAATTTATTTAGTTCCGGCGCAATAATTTCTATTTTAATCATGCCTGAATCTGAATAAATAATCTGGGTATTCACGCCTGAAACGGTAGGGAATTTTTTAGCCGGTGCAAAGGTCTGTATAACTTCAATGTCATTTTTACAAGAAGAATGGGTGAAAATAGCCAATAGTACTAAAAATAAAAAAAAGACAGGTTGCTTGCGATTATTCGCAACCAACTGCCTTTTATATAAATAAATTCGGGTTTTCAGTTTATGTAAATTATTTTGATGTACGTACTGTTGTTCTTTCATTTATCCAGCAGCCTACTGTATATGGATTACCATCAGTAAACCCATAGAAAAATGCATCTTCGTTATTGGGGAAATACTGGCTATAGCGGTTTATCAGTTCATTTGCGTTAGCTGCAACACCAGGATCTACATTTTTGGCCTTAATATATTTATCTATTGCAGCCCAAAATACAGCTTTCTTTTCAAATTCATTGCTCCCACAACTGTTACTTGCTGTAACATATAAATTTCCTATAAGAATATAAGGATCGCCATATTCAGGATTGTTTTCAATTGCATTTAGAGCATATTCCCTGGCTTTTACAGGTTCGCCAAGTTTATTTGTTACAAGGGCAAGCTCATAGTAATATTTTGCTTTTTCTAGGCCCTCATCTGTTCCGGCAATAACCTGCAGGTAATATTCCGAAGCTTTTTCATACTCTTCTTTTTTCAGGAATAATTTGGCAAGGTTATATGCAGAAGAAGCGGATGGTTCAAGTTCATAAAGATTTTCTGAGGCCTGAACGTATAAAGGATCATCCTCACAGCCTGTTTCCTGCAAAAAGCTGGTAATCTTCTTTAGCAATTCCGGATCGTTTGGCGTTTCTTCAAATTGTGGTGAAAACAAAGCCACAAGATTTTCGCAGGTAGCAGCGCCACTGGCAGCGAAATTTTGCTCAATTACATCTTTTACATTATTCATGGTACGATCATTGGGATTTCTTTGCAAATCCTGATCGATATAATTCATGGCATTGGCAAAGTCTTCAACTACTTGCTCTGCAGATATTTCATTATATTTAAACAAGGTAATAGATGCGGTCATTTGCGTGGCAAAGGCTGCAGCAGGAGATTTTGATTTTTCTATTTTAATGGCTTCGGTAAGGTAGTCGTACCCTTCTTTTATATCCGAAAGGTTATCCCTACGGTAACGAAGCAGGTCAATTCCTTTCCTGGCTAAAACATATCCTTTATCTCCATAATATTTAATGCGCCTGTCATACACCATCATAAGGGTGTCAACAAGCTGAGTTTGAATTTCAGGATTTTCTTCTTTTTCAATTCTCCAACTGAATATTTTTGCGCCATCAATGTAAATATTTTTACTGGCAGCCGGACATTCACTAAACACTACTCTCCAAGGTTTTACAGCTTCTGCGTAGTTGTTATGTTTAACAAATTCCCTGTAAATAGATAAGTTACGGATACAGCGGACACTGTCTTCCCCATGCCCGAACTTTGAACCGTCGTCAATTCCTTTTTGCGAGAATGCTGACAGGCATACAGCCATTAGCAAAAAGATTGTTGATTTTAATTTAAAGAATGTCATAATGATAAATTTAGTTCAATTTTCTAATCACCATGTTTAAAATTCGATGTAGTCGAATTCAAATCAGGGTTTACGATAAAATCATAATGTTATTTTAATCAATTCTGCGCTGAAAGAACCAGAAATCACTAAAAGTGATGTTCAGACTTACTTTTCCATAAGTTTCTTCGATTAATCCCTGGTCGAGCGTTCCTCTCTTACCCAGCAGAAAACCGATGTTAAACATGGTATTGTTTCCTTTCATCGGTAAACCTAAACCAAAACTTATGCCATAATCTTTTAACTGCTCACCTTTTATTTGTAAATAGGTGTCGGCATAATGTGCTCCTGCACGAAAACGAACCCTGTCTATGTAACGGCGAACAGATGTAATGTCAGGAACGTATTCAGCGCCAAAATGTAACGATTGGCTTGCGGCAAGTGGATTAGATGATCCTAAAAGCGTTGTTTTACTCCAATCCTGTTGGGTGTAATCAAATCCAAAACGCATCATGTTCTTATACGATAGGGAAAAGCCTACACCATATTTTAATGGAATGGTAATGTCTGTTTCTTCCGAATCATAGTTTTGCAGCGTATCTGTAACTATTCCATTTTCAACAGGCATGATGGTTCTGGAGAAAACTGATTCATACGCAGTAAGATTAGTTTCCATGTCAATGGTTGCTCCTACGGTAAGTTCTATATTATTCCCCAGGGGAGTAAAAGCTTGTATGCCTGAAGTTATTATAAAATCATTAATGATAATATCCCTTTCTACTACCAGTTCAGCATCGTTTTCTTCAAATGGAAGTTGTGTAATGCTGTTAATGTTTTGAGCACCAAATATGTATGATGCATTAACACCGGCAGAAACATATTTTCCCAGCTTAATGCCAGTGCCTAAATAAACTCGGTTAAGTCCGCCGCTCCCTTCGTAGATGTAGTCAGTTAGCACTGAACGATCTTCTCCGTTACTACTGATAATAACATTGCTTTCCTCCAAAATGCTGTACCCAACACTGGAATAGGGCATAAGGCCGATGCTTGTTGCCCACCACTTTGTGATGGGAAAAGAGATGGCCAGGTGATCTATTTGCATGTTGTATCTTGAGGATTCCAGTTCGTTTGATTTATAATTGGTATATCCACCACGCAGGCCGGCATCAAAAAGAAACGTCATGGTATCCTGGGAAGAATAAGCTGCCGGATTTAAATAATTTATCTGATTTTTTGTTCGCCAACCAATGCCAATATTTCCCAATGCCGGGCTCTCTCCAAAGCCTGCGGTATGTAAATCGCCCAGTCCATACCTTGAATAAGGGGAATTTGAAGATCTTTGGGCATGGGAAACCCTGCTAATTCCCCCAATTAAGGTGAGGAAAGATAAGAAGAAAAATACGCTACGAATTTTTAACATTATATTCTAAAATTGCATTTAAACCTAACAGCGATAAATTTGAAACCACAAAGATGCTATTTTTTAACCTTTTTTCAAAGAATTTAGCATCGCCCCCCGTCAAAATCACCTTCACATTACTGTAATTTTGATAAATTTCATCTATATACCCTTTAATTTCCATGGTAATGCCTCCAATAATACCTCCATTTATGGCTTCTGAAGTTGATTGACCAAAAGATTTTATTTTTTCTTCACCAGGTGAAAGCAAAGGAAGCTTGTCTGTAAAAGTGTGAAGTGCTTTGTATCTCATTGAAAGACCGGGGGAAATATTACCACCCAGGTATTCATTCATTTCGTTTATAAACTCAAATTTCAGCGCGGTGCCGGCATCAATTACAAGAACGTTAGTGTTGGAATATATATTGTTGGCGCCTACGGCATCGGCAATTCTGTCATATCCCAGTGTGTTTTTAGTTTTATAATGAATTTTTAAGGGAAGGGGCGTATCGTGGTTTAAATAAATACACTTATTTGCAATGCGCTCTGTCTGTTTTAGTAATTGTGAAGCATCTGCTTTTACTGAAGATATTATGGCCGCAGTGATATTTTTACTTTGCTCCAGGATGTAGCCTGGAAGTTTGTGTTGCGAAGATGAAAAAGATTCGAACCAAACCAGCTCGTTTCTTTGAAAAATTCCGGCTTTTGTGAAAGAGTTTCCCTGGTCAAGTATTAAATTCATTTAAGCGGGCACGAATGGCTAAAATAATTTATCTTTTTTAAGGTAATACCGCACTCTTTGATAAGTAGATACATGGCGTTCAACCTTTGATTCATAAAGGTCTTTGATTGTAATCATGATGCCAGTTTCTTCCACGTTTCCGAATTCAGGATTGATAACTGTGCCAAATACTTTCATGGAAGGGGAGAGATTCATGTATGCATTAATCAGGGGAGGAATGTTTTCGCCTAAATTTCTTACACGTTTTGAAAGTATTTTGTAATCTTCATGGTAATCTTTTCCTGAAAAAACCTGGTTCATTTCATCTTTATCAATTTCTACATCCAAAGGCTCAATGGGTATTATCAGTCCTTTATTATCATTAAAATGCTTGTCGAGAAAGTACAGAATATGATTTCGTGCTTCAATGTTGAACTGGGTATACATGGTTACCTTTCCAAAAAAATATTCCATATCAGGATTATCAACCATAATGGCACCTAAACCATCCCATAGATTATCGAGGGCAAACAACCCTTTGCGGGCCCTGCTGGTCGACTGGTAATTGGGCTGCACAAAAGAACGCCCGAGCTCAATCATTTTTGGTAAAAAATCTTTTTTAAACTCCTCTGAAAAGGTAAACAGATGTGATGTGGAGAGTCTGCTGGCAATTGTGTCACCTGAATCACCTTTATGTGGTATGTAAAAACGGTACCCACCAAGCATCTCTTTATGCTTTGGATCCCAAACAATTAGTTGCTGGTAAGGATCCTCAGAAAGATCAAATTCATCCACATCAGTTTCTTCACCGGTTCCACCGCCGGCATGTCGGAAGGTTTCTTCTCTCAGCCTGCCTACTTCTTTCATCAAGTTGGGTGCTTCCTTGTGTGAGAAGATGTAAAGTTCATTGTTTCCATAATTCGTATCTCTCACGAATTTATCCCTGGTAAGCTCAGAGATAAGCAAATCTTTATCAACCGGTGGAATGATGGGTTTCATGATCATAGTTTAAAAAAAGGCTTTAAGAAATATAGCCCGAAATGCAAAAGTATGAAATTAATTTAAAAATATAAGAACTGCCAGCTGTCATTCTTTTTCAGAAAGTGTGTACACTTTATCCTTGACAAATTGCGCCCAGGCATTATAATTCCTGGTATTATTGAATGTTTTCCACGAAATGGGAGGGCCAAAAGTAAGGGTAATCGTTTTATTTCTGTGTTTAAAGGTTTCATCAACCAGGTAAAACATTTCTATATTGTTTTTAATTCCCAATGCCTTGCGCAACTTTGCAAAGTTGTAAAAAAAGCGGGAGTTTCCACCACTGATGTGCACAGGCACAATATCTCTCTGGTATTTTACAGCTTTGGCTATGAAACTTTTCTTCCATTCAAGGTCAATGATTTCACCTTTTATTTTTCTTGAAACCAGCCCGGCTGGAAAGGTTAGTACCTGCCCGTCGCTGGCGTAAGTATTTTCAATGAGTTCAGCATTCTCACGGCTGTGTGCACCATGTTTATTTATAGGGATGAATAATGGCCTTAGTTGTTTGATATTCATTAAAATATCATTCACCAAAAAATGTGTCTTTTTATAATATTTGCTTAGTGTGCGGAGAAGTAATAACCCGTCAAATCCGCCAAGCGGGTGGTTTGCTGCAAAAATATACCTTCCCCGGGCTGGGATATTTTCTTCCCCTTTCACCACAAGGTTTATATTAAATTCTTTAATGTTAGCCTCCACAAAGTCCAAACCTGATTTATCTCCGTGCTTTTCAAGAATTTCATTTACTTCATCCTCATGGATGATTTTCTTGATATACCGCATTGCAAAACCCGGAAGTAATCTTGCCAAACGCGGGTTTTTGCTGTGAATGACCTCCCCTATGTCAATGGCTTTGGATTGTTCTTTTTTCACAGAAAATGCTCTTTATTTAAGGCTGATAATTTTATGCAAAAATATATATTTTTTTCAATCAGAATTGAAAATTTGTAAGAGTAGCTGAAGCAGGTTCCATTCAATGCAATGCTGTTTTGTGGAAAAAGTTATTAACAAAGTGGGAAAAAATGGAGTAAAGTGGT
>JBEPYD010000137.1:0-8989 GCA_041641575.1 Bacteroidales bacterium | reverse complement strand
ACGTTATCAATTTTGGGTACGATTATAAAACATTTGGAGGAATTGCTGAGAATACTTTTGGAGATGTTGTTTTTGGCGACACTTCCATCTATGAACAGGCAGGTTATGTGTTCATTCAACAGCAAATGTTTTCTCAGCTGATATTGAATGCAGGCTTGCGGCTGGAAAGTAATTCGGTTTATGGCACTGAGTGGATTCCACAGCTTGGCTTTGCTTATCATCCTATTGCCGGAACTACATTGAAAGGTAGTGTTTCGAAAGGTTTCAGAAGCCCAACCATCCGTGAGTTATTCCTGTTTCCACCTGCCAACGCAGACCTGAAGCCTGAGCGAGTGATCAATTATGAGCTTGGTTACTTACAGGATATTGGTACTACAGGCGCTGAATTTGAGCTAACAGGTTTTTATTCCACAGGTAGCAATTTAATACAGGTTGCGGGACAGTTTCCTAATGTAAGCAATGAGAATACAGGAGAATTTACGAATTATGGATTGGAGACACAGGTTACAGTTCCTGTAGGTAGAATCCTTCAATTTTCAGGCAACTATACTTTTATAGAAATGGAAAATCCGGTGCTGGCTACTCCCAAACACAGCCTGTTCCTGGGTTCTTACCTCACGCTTAATAAATTCATGGCAAATATAAGTTTCCAATACATTGATCAGTTATACACAAGACTGATGCCGGAGACTTCGCAAAGCTCTTATGGTTTGCTTGACGCCCGCATAAGTTACAAGGTGTTAAATAATACTATTCTTTTTGTAAGTGGCAAAAACCTTACAAACAATGAGGGATACGAGATTAACTACGGCTATCCGATGCCAGGAATAACTGCCTTTGTTGGCATTAAAATAAATTATTAATTAACTTCGCTTTTAAGTGATGAAGCCCAATTGTCGAATTCTTTCCTCACAGTTTACATCCTTATCTGTTATTACAGGGCTTCATCACTTTTCTATTATTCCCCCCATTCCCATGAAAAAGTTATCTCTGCTGTTTTTGAGTATCCTTGTTTGCGTTGCAGGTTTCTCTCATTCCGGTAAGGCAAAATACCATGTAATTCTTGATACGGATGGCACACCTGATGATTTTCGAACCCTGGCCGTTCTGCTCTCATCACCGGTATTTGAAACCATTGCTGTTACATGTAAGGATGATAGCCCTCAGGGCGTTTTAAAAAAAGATCTGCAAGCATTTTTAGCTTATTTTCATCATGAAGGTATACCTGTTTATGCATATAACAGCAGCAACGCATCGGAAGCCTTTACGGATTTTATTTCAAAAGAAATGGCGCACGAGCAAGGTATAATCGATATTTTTTCCTGTGGGAATACCATTATTCCCACAGCATTACCTGCAAGTGAAAAGATAAGAATTACCATTTTCAATAATAGTTCAGAATCTGTTACTCCCGGCTATGATGGTTTTGCGCATAAATATATTGTGCTAACAAATAGCATTGTTTTTCAGCCTGAATTGGATAAAGGTATGTACAGTAATTATGACACTCATTATCTGAAATATACGGTTGAAAGTTTGCAGAATGAAAATGCTGCTTTGCAAAGTGAAACTATTCCTCTTTATTGGATGAATCCTTCCTTATTTATCAAAAAGGATAACATCTTTTTCCCGGATGACACCAAAAAGGATAGTCTGTCAGTACTTTTACAAAATGCGCTGATTACTGATATTTCTTCAGAAAGCAGGGTTTTTTACGGCTTTCCTTCAAGTACGAACTTGTATTCTGATGATGTTGCTGCCATTATGAACGCGGCTATTGAAAAGCATGGGGTAAAAGAGTTCCGTTTGGGAGTGCTGACAAATGAACTTCATGGACATCTTGGAATATATGCCATGGTGGGCGCAAAAATGGGATTACGTGTACGTGAGTTGTACGATATTGGCGTGGATGATATTTTTATCCATAGTTATGCGGGGGATAAGCCACCGCTGAGCTGCATGAATGATGGTTTACAGGTGAGCACCGGCGCTACCGTAGGGCATGGTCTTTTTGCCCTGGCCGAAGATTCTTTACTTTTTCCGGCTGCAACTTTTACATTCAAAAATAGAAAGGTCACCTGTACATTAAAACCCGAAATTGCAAATCAAATTAAACAAGATATTGGAAATATTATTTCAGAAAAAGGATTATTAACCCCGGAATACTGGTCAGCCCTTAGAGAACTGGCACTTATCTACTGGCGGGACTGGGACCGGCACGAAATGTTTCTGCTTGAATTTTCCTAAACTCATTAACATAATTTTTTATGGAAACGCAAATTTCAGTTCTTCTGCTTACCGCTGCCTCAATTGGTTTGTTTCACACCTTATTCGGTCCGGATCATTACCTGCCCTTTATTGTAATGTCCAAAGCCCGCAAATGGAGCATATGGAAAACCACCTGGGTTACCACGCTCTGCGGACTGGGCCATGTGGCCGGTTCTATTATCTTAGGCGCTATTGGTATTGCCTTTGGTATTGGGCTTGGTAAATTAACACTTTTTGAGTCAATTCGGGGCGATATGGCGGCATGGGCCTTTATACTTTTTGGTTTGGTTTACATGATATGGGGAATTTATAAAGCCCGCAAGAACCATGGACATACCCATCTTTTTTCATCTGGCCACAAACATAATGAGGAAGGTAAAATCGACAAAAAGAATTTTACCCCATGGGTATTATTCATAATTTTTGTTTTGGGTCCCTGTGAACCCCTTATTCCTGTTCTTATGTACCCGGCACTGGAAAGCAGCTATGTCGGTGTCTGGCTCGTATCTCTTGTGTTTGGAGTAGTTACCATTGCTACTATGCTTACCGTGGTTCTCATTTCAACTTATGGATTAAAAGCCCTCCCTTTTGGCCGGATGGAAAGATATACCCATGCCATTGCAGGCGGAACCATTCTATTGAGCGGATGTGCTATAGTGTTTCTGGGGCTCTAAAGGATGCATTTCCCGTATTGCTTTTTCTGCTTTTTGATGGGCCACTTTTTCTTTATGCCTGAACCATGTATCTCCCAGAACAGTGCGCATGCCATCATCAAAATTGTTTAACACGGCCACTTTCCATGCACCTTCAAGGCGTCTGGAAAAATGCGGACTCATGGCACGGACACTCAGGGCAAAACCACCTTCAAGATATGTTAAATGATGCCAGTATCCACTGGGCATAAACAAAGTGTCTCCATGATTTAGCAATCCATGGCTCCCTTTAACATAGTTTAATCCTGGATATTTTTCATAATCGGGATTTTCAATATCCACAGAAGTATGGACTGTATAGGGGTACCGGTAAAGCAAATTTGAATATTTTGGATGGAAAAGAATTACTTTTTTCTTTCCATGCAATTGGGTGAGGAAAACATTGGACATATCCATGTCCTGATGCATTCTCACTACCGAATTGGCTCCTCCAAAAAACATAAAAGGAAATTTTTTCAAATAAGATGAGGTGATATTTGGAAATCCAAAATCATCGAGCAGTTCAGGTTTATGTTTGAAGATGTTGAACAGGAAAATACGCAGGTTGGTTGGCTCTTTTTGTATGAGATCCAGATAATTTCCGAATTTCATTTTCTGATGTGGCGATTTAAAACTTTGATCTGCTTTTTGCCTGGCGTTGTCAAACAACCCAACTTCTATGTGTCCCAGTTCCTTTTTAAAATAGTCCATGGTCCATTTGCTGGTAGCAGGATAATCCTTCCATAAATCTTTGATAATTACCGGTTTTTCCGGAATCCTGTAATTTACTTCAAACTCCTCTCTTGAAATATTTTCAACTACTTCAATAGATTCTGAATAATCAATTGCCATACTAATTAAAGTTTAATGTTCAACAATCGTTTTAAAACAAATTCTATACAAAAGAAATGCGCGTGACTTTTATTTTCAATAACAGCCATGATATTTTAATTGTTCACTATTCATATCAGCATCATATAAAAAATGAATAATTATTATTAAATGTCATAATATCAATTAATTAATTCATATGAATTATCATCTTTTCTCTCAGTTTAATCTAAAAAAAGCGCAGAATGAATATTCATAATGCGCTTTAATCGTAAGGGGTTTTGTGTGGCTAAATTTCCTCAGTGTGTACCAATTTAGCCAAAACATCGGCATAAGGAACAAGCAGGTATTTTTTATTTTCATGTGTTACTTCCGTTCCGCTGAAAGCTTTATATAATACCGTATCGCCAACTGCAATTTCTGCATTATCTATATTACTAAGCCCGGTTACTTTACCAAAATTGTTTTTTTCTTTTGCCGTTTCCGGAATAATAATTCCTGATGGCGTTTTTTGTTCTTTCTCTTCATCTGAGATATCAATAAGTACATGCTGGTTAATTGGAACTAATTCTTTCATTTTGCAATAGTTTAAAATTGTTATTATCTATTAATGCCCAAAAGGGTATTTATTTTTTGTTTGTCAAAACCTACAACAAACCTACCTTCAATTTCTGTTTGTGGTACTCCCTGCTGACCAGAACGTCGCACCAAAGCCTCGGCCGCATGCTGGTCGCGTGAAACATCTACATCGCGGTATCGGATATGATGTTTATTGAGGTATCCTTTTAGCGTGTTACACCAACTGCATGTGGGGGTAGAATAAACCACTACCGATTTTTGTGGATTTTCATCCTTTTTTGCTTCAAAAACAGCATTTTGAAAATAGTTCATAAAAAATTGCTTGTCGCTACATCCTTTAATGGTGTTTACAAGTTTTCTATCTGTAAATATCAGCATAACAGGTGCGGAAGTTATGCTATATACCGGATGAATATCTCTCACCTGCGATACATCGGCAGTAAATGCATTTATGTCTTCCAAATCTTTCAGGGCTTCTTTGTAATTGATTAAGGCACAGCTACTGGCTTCAGAACCTGATTTGTAAAGAAGCAAAAAAGTTTTCCCTTCTTTGCTCATTTTTCTTAGAAACTTTTCGTGCGATTTAATTTCTGTGGGTATCATAAGTTTTATGTGTTAAATATATAAATATCTATATAAATAGATATATAAAAAATTATGCCAATTTCTTGTTTGGAAAAATTGACATGAAAGCTAATGACAATTTGGCTTTAAAACAGGTGTGGAAGATCACCATGAATAAACTGAAAATTGGCAAACCCATGCAGTTCTTTTACGTAAGATGATATCAAAAATCAATTAATATAAAATTATGAGTGTGATAATATTTAAAGGAAGATTTATGCTGGGTTTTATTATTTTGTTCTCTTTTATTCAAGTATCGAAAGGGCAGTTCCCCGAATTTACGTACCATAAAATAGGTGACACAGAGGAATTATGCGGCCAGACTTCACTTGTGGATCTTGATAATGATGGCGACCTGGACTGGGTAGTAGGATCCATCTGGGACATTTGGTGGTTTGAATATCAGGGGCCGGATAATTGGGTGAAACATGTGCTGGGAAGTGATCCGATGACAGAAACAGGAGGTGTGGCTTTTGATGTAGATGCTGATGGTTTCATTGATCAGGTTTCCAGTGGTACCTGGTACCGAAATACAGGTGATCCGACAAAGCCTTTTGAAAGGCATGAGAATAAGGCTATTATGGGACAGGAGAATATTGCTGCCGATATCGACCAGGATGGGCGTATGGATGTGGTGATTATGAACGAACTGGATGGCATTGCATGGTACAAAATGGATGGCCGTGAAACAAAGAAATGGAAAGAAACAAAAATTGGCGAAGGGGTTCGGAGTGGCATGGCTCCCCACGGAGTGGTTGATGTAAATGGTGACGGTTTTCCGGATGTGGTGCGCACCAATGTGTGGTTTGAAAATGTAGATGCAGGACAGAAATGGGTAAGGCATCCAAATCTGAAGTTAACACGTCCGGAAGGACAATATCCCAACTCCAGCCAGGCATGGGTAGTTGATATGGATAAAGATGGTGAAGTGGATATTGTGCAAATTGAAAGTTTTATTCCAAGCTGCAAAATAATATGGCTGGAAAAAATGGACCAGCGGGGATATACCTGGTATGTTCACACTATAGAAGCGGATACCAAACAGGAATTGCAGTCTTTAATTGTGGAAGACTTTGATAACGATGGCGACCTGGATGTTTTTACCGGAGGTGGCTCTCGCACGGCAGACTTTCATCCCAAATGTTTTATTTACGAGAATATCTCAGGCGATGGAAAAGAGTGGAAAAAACATGTAATTCTTACCCATAAAGAATGCGTGGATGCACGTGCTGGAGATGTAGATGGTGATGGTGATATTGATATTGTTGCCAAGCCATGGCAGGGTGCAGAGAATTACCTTTTGCTAAATACGCTGAAATAGGATTTGCTTCTTTTACCAAAATAAACCGGTGAAGATATCTTTTGCCGGTTTTTTTTATGTAATTATTATTTTGCTAAATTTTTAAGCAGCATACAATATTCCTGAATAATTTCATCTGCCTGCTTTCTCCGGTATTGCATAACCCAGCGTGGATGCCCAAAGGGAATAATTTTATTAAACCATTTCATTTCTTTATTTAATTCCTCGAGTGTTTGCAGGTTTTTACCTTTTCCCAGGCTAAAACAAACATCCTGGCTGATACCGACAGAAATTTGCTTTTCAATGGAATTAATTATAAATTTTTTTGTGCTGGCATACAATTCCCTGCTATCATAATAATTGATGTTTTTACCATCTTTCGTAAATCCCAGCGGGGAAAGCGCTGTAAGCAGAAAATGCCGGTAAAACTTCTGAACACCACCAAAAGTTTCAATCAATTTATAAATAAAAACAGAGGATAATTCTGGTTTTTTAGCAAAATTATTTGAAATGCCACAATTCTTTTCAAGATTAATGGGATCGGTAAATGGTATGCCGGTAATGCCAGCACCAAACCGGCCCGGATTAATACCAAACAATGCTATTCGTGGTTGGGTATCATTGAAAAATTTTTCATGGAATTGGGTTATGCAAGTTTTTACTTCCCCTTTTTGGTAAGGATTCATCACATGTACATCTCCTGTATTAAGAGATACGTGCTGCAAATCCAGGTAAAACTGAATAATTCTTTCTGAGAAGGAGATGGCCACAGGTTACTCACCTATAATTTTTACCAATACGCGTTTCCGGCGTTTGCCGTCGAACTCACCATAGAAAATTTGTTCCCACGGGCCAAAATCAAGCTTTCCTTCAGTAACAGCTACTACTACTTCGCGACCCATGATGGTTCTTTTCAGATGGGCATCGGCATTGTCTTCATATCCATTATGCTTGTATTGTGAATAGGGTTTTTCAGGCGCCAGTTTTTCCAGCCAAACCTCAAAATCGTGATGCAGTCCTGATTCATCATCATTGATGAATACACTGGCGGAAATATGCATGGCATTTACCAGTACCAGTCCTTCCTGCACCTTGCTTTCAGCAAGACATTGCGCTACATCAGGTGTAATGTTGATGAGTTCGCGTCGGTTTTTAACCTCAAACCAAAGTTCTTTTCTGTATGACTTCATATAAAATGCGTATTTAGATCAAGAATAGAGGATTAATTCATGAAGTTTAACACAAAAAAGGATGCTTTGTTTATACAAAACAAGCATCCTTTATCAATGATTTCTGATTTAGAGTCTCTTAGTCTCTTAGCTTCATCGACTGAATAATATTTTCTATCCGTTGATCCAGTTCAGTATTTACAGCATCGAATTCAGACTTGTTTTCCAGATTACTATTTACACTGAAATAAAACTTGATTTTGGGTTCTGTACCGGAGGGGCGGATGCTAATTTTCGAGCCATCAGCCAGGACAAATTGCAGAACATTAGAAACAGGCAATTGAATAGGATGTCTTTGCTGACTTATCACATCCACAGTTTGTTGCTTTAAGTAATCGTGTACCAGTACTACGTCAGAATTATTAATTGAATCGGGTGGCTGGTTTCGGAAATTCTCCATCATGGATGTAATTTCTTCGGCACCCGCTTTTCCTTTTTTTACTACAGAGATGAGGGATTCCTTGTAGAAGCTAAACTCAGTATAAATGTCAATTAACAATTCATACAGTGATTTTCCATTGTCTTTGGCCCAGGCAGCAACTTCTGCAATAAGTGCACAAGACATCACAGCATCTTTGTCGCGTACAAATTCGCCTGCAAGGTATCCGTAGCTTTCCTCACCACCGCCAATGAAAGTTTTTACGCCAGCATTTCTTTTAATGATATCGGCGATGTATTTAAAACCGGTTAATACATCATAATGCTTTACCTGGTATTTTTCGGCAATCTCGGTCAGGATCTCAGAAGTTACAATGGTTTTAACAATGTACTGGTTACCATCAAGTTTTCCTTCTTCTTTCCATTTGTACAACAAATAATAGATGAGCAAGGCTGCGGTTTGATTCCCATTTAGCAATACTAGATTGCCAGATGTATTCCTTACGGCAATGCCTACACGGTCAGCATCGGGGTCGGTACCCATCACCAGGTCGGCACCCTCTGCTTCGGCTTTTTTTAAGGCAAGCTCAAGCGCTGCGGGTTCTTCCGGATTGGGGGAATGTACGGTGGGGAAATTTCCATCGGAAACATCTTGTTCCGGAACATTCAGTATTTGCGTGAAACCCATCTTTTTTAGACTGAGTGGTACAAGTTTAACGCCTGTGCCATGAATGGGAGTATATACTATCTTTATATCAGCATTTCTTTTTATGCTTTCAGGCGAAAGTGAAAGGGACTTAATTTTATCTGTGTAGATTTCATCCATTTCTTCATCAAGTATGGTGATGTTACTGTCCGGACCATCGAATTTAACCATGTCAATGGTAGTGGCAGAAACCTCATCAATAATATTTTTATCATGCGGTGCAATGATTTGCCCGCCATCTTCCCAGTAGACCTTGTACCCGTTATATTCTTTTGGGTTATGTGAGGCGGTAATCACAATGCCTGACTGACAATCAAAATGCCTAATGGTATATGAAAGCTGAGGGGTAGGTCTCAAAGCATCATAAAGTAATACCTGAATG
>JBEPYD010000136.1:0-8998 GCA_041641575.1 Bacteroidales bacterium | reverse complement strand
GCAAGCCGTATATTTCGCTTTACCATGAGCGAAGAAGTTTCTTCCATTAAATGCCTTACGGGTACCGATGCCGAGGTAATGGAATTTGTTGCCAAACCTGATAGTAAAGTTACCCGCGGAACACTGGAAGAGATAGACTTTCCGGAAGATTCCCTGGTTGGAGGTGTAATCCGGGGAAAGAAAAGTTTTATTGCAACCGGAGATACGATTATAAAACCTTTTGACCGCGTTGTGGTTTTTGCGCTCCCCACAGCTATTTTTAAAGTAGGAAAGTTCTTTAGTTAAATAATGACCAACTACAAAATTATACTGCAAATAGCAGGCGTGCTCCTTATAGTGGAGGCATTTTTTCTAATGCTTTGCGTACCTGTTGCACTCTACAACCAGGAGCCTTCGTTCATTTATCTTACCAGCTCTTCAATATTTACCGGACTTGTTGGTTTGCTGCTCTGGTTCCTAACCCGAAAAAGAACCACCAAAAATGTCACAAAACGCGAAGGCTATATTGTAGTAAGTGTAAGCTGGATAATATTTAGCATCTTTGGTGCACTCCCATTTTATCTTTCAGGAGAAATACCCTCCTATACCGATGCTTTTTTCGAGACCATCTCTGGCTTTACAACTACAGGGGCAACTATTCTGACGGATATAGAAGCTATGCCGAAAGGACTTATGTTCTGGCGCTGTATGACGCAGTGGCTTGGCGGAATGGGAATTATCGTTCTTTCACTTGCTGTTTTGCCCATCCTGGGCATTGGCGGCATGCAGCTTTTTAATGCCGAAGTTCCCGGCCCAACACCGGATAAGCTGCATCCGCGCATTAAAGAAACCGCTAAGCGGCTCTGGGGCATTTATGTATTGTTTACAGTCCTGCAGGCTATTTTGCTCTTGCTTGGAAACATGGAACCATTCGATGCTGTTTGCCACGCCTTTACCACAATGGCTACCGGTGGATATTCCACAAAACAGGCAAGTATTGCTCATTTTGATAGTGCCTACATTCAATATATCTTCATAATTTTCATGTTTTTAGCCGGCACAAACTTTTCGCTTTCCTATTTCGCCCTTCATGGTAAGTTCAAGCAGATAAGCAACAATGAAGAGTTTAGATTCTACCTCACAATTATCGGTGTTTTTAGTTTGGTTATTGCTGTTATTTTGTTCATCAACGGATATAGTAATCCGGAGCTGTCGTTGCGGCAAAGTCTTTTCCAGGTTGTTTCTATCCTTACAACAACAGGTTACGCAACTGTAGACTATCTGTTATGGCCACCACTGCTTATACTACTTATCTTTTTGCTTATGTTTATTGGCGGTTCAGCAGGTTCAACAGGAGGTGGAATTAAAATCATCCGCATTCTGCTGCTACTAAAAAACAGTATGCTCGAATTCAAAAGATTGATTCACCCCAACGCAATTATTCCAGTGCGGCTAAACAAATCAGGTGTTCCGCAGGAAGTGATCACAAATGTACTTGCATTTGTAATGATTTACTTATTTATCACCGGCGCCGGAATGATTTTTATCACAGCGCTTGGTTATGATCTGTCCACCTCAGCAGGAGCTGTTGCAGCCACGTTGGGTAACATTGGCCCCGGTATCGGAAAAGTAGGTCCTACCCATGATTTTGCCCATTTCCCGGCTATCGGTAAATGGTTCCTCTCATTTCTGATGCTGGTAGGCAGGTTAGAGTTATTTACTATCCTTATCCTATTCAACCCCAGTTTCTGGAAAAAATAGGTAATTGTTGCAAAAAAGCCTAACTTCCTGGTAAAGTAAAGCTGAGCATGCTGACATTTCAGTACTTTCGGCAGCCTTTATATAATCAATTCTCCCACACCCTGACGAATAATCTCGGGCTCGCTTCCGGCACAGTTTACAACGGTAGAAGCTACATTTTTTCCGTATCCGCCATCAATGACCAGATCAACCATATCTTTGTATTTTTCATGTATAAGTTCCGGGTCTGTGGTATACTCAAGAACATCATCATCGTCAATTACAGAAGTGGTAAGCAGCGGACTACCATAGCTTTTTACAATGGTTTGCAAAATAGGATGATCCGGAATACGTAAACCCACAGTTTTTTTATTGTTCTTAAATAATTTAGGTACTTTGCTGCTGGCCGGAAGTATAAAAGTAAAGGGTCCGGGAAGGTTCTTCTTTAAAAGTTTAAAGGTTTGGTTGTCTACCTGTTGCGTGTATTCTGATAAATTACTCAGATCCGCAACAATAAAGCTAAAGTCTGCCTTTTTAACGTTTAGTCCCTTTAGCCGTGCCACCCGCTCCACAGCTTTTGTACTGTAAATATCACAGCCAATACCATAAACTGTATCGGTGGGGAATATTACCACACCATCTTTACGTATAACTTCAAGAACTGTCTCAAGATCGCGCTGATTGGTATTTTCTTCGTATAGTTTAATGATCATAGCATTGAAATTATAATATTTATATCATGTTGGAAAAATAGTTAGTCCGAATTCGTATAATTCTGAATGCGGGAAAAAAGATCATGGCTTATTTGAGTAATGGGCAGAGAAAAAATCATGGGATTGCCATTTCCGCGTATTTCAAGCACTTTTTTTTCAACCTCTGTATATAAATGAGCGCGTGTTTTTATAAGTACCAGCGTTTCCGTGTATTCTTCCATTCCGTTCTCACCCATGCGTATAGAAAATACATCAGGTAAAATATTTGCACTAAAGGCGAGTTTACTTTTTATCAGCTCCCGGGTTATACTCTCCGCCTCTTCCCTTCCCGGAGCAACAATATAGATAAGAATCATTATTTACAAGTTAAAAGGATTAAGAACTAAACAATCCAAATTCTGTTTTGGTTTAAGCTAAAACTTCTTAAAAGCTCACCTTTTATCCTTTTCTTGTTGATGGTATTTAATTCGTTTCTGAACATTATCCTCGTCCAGAGTATTGTTTTGATAAAAAAAGTAACCATCTTCATCATCTTCATCCTCCTCCTCTTTCATCCATTGGGGTTCATATCTTTCCGGGCCGGTTTTCCTATAGAAAAATGCAAGTACTAACCCTATCAGTCCTCCGGCCAAATGCCCTTCCCATGAAATGCCATCCTCAATGGGAAGTATTCCCCAAACCATACCGCCATACAAAAAGGTAACCAGGAGTGAAATTGCCAGCAGCCGCATATCATTTCTGAATACACCACTAAAAAAAAGAAAGGATGCATATCCATATATTAGTATGCTTGCTCCGATATGGTAAGAGGGACGTGCGGCAACCCAAACCCAAAAGCCAGCAATAATCCAGGTTAAAAAGGTAACGCGAAAAGCAATGGAATTGTAAAAGTAAAAAACCGCGGTACCCAATAAAAATAAAGAAACTGAATTATTAATAAGATGGGAAAAACTGCCATGAATAAGTGGCGCAGTAACAAGCCCCAGTAGTCCTGAAAATTCTCTCGGATAGATGCCCACTTTAACAAAGCTCACTTCCATTACCATTTCGCTTAATTTTATCAGCCAAAGGATCAACAAAAGAAACCCCGGAAAGACCATGGCATAAATTAACTTCTTTTTCTCAATATCGCTTTCTTCACTCATTCTTTTTGTTTTTCTCTTAAAGATGCTATTAGTATGGCTGCGGCACTGGCTACATTTAAAGATTCTGGCCGGCCATTCGTTTCAGGGAACCGAGGAATGGAAAAAGCCACATCTGCCAATTGCCGTAGTTCATTTCCGATGCCCCTGGATTCATTTCCGAATACCAGTATCTGCGGTTGTATTGATGAAATTTCATTGAATTTGGTACCATGCATGTCGGCAATGGCCACGGAGACATTGTTCTTCTGTAAATCACGAAGGGTTCCAGCCAAATCTTCTACATAATGCAGATTTACATAAAAAACAGACCCCATTGTTGCCTGTATTACTTTTGGATTATATACATCCACAGTGTCTGCGGAACATATTATATTACGGATACCAAACCATTCTGCTGAACGAATAATGGTGCCCATATTTCCGGGATCACGAATTCCTTCAAGGGCAAGGGTTAATTGTTCAGAAAATATTTCCGGTTCATAAACAAGAGCAGGAATTTTAATGACAACAAATCCCGAATCTGCAGTTTTAAGCGCGGAAAGTGTATTCAATTCTTTTTCAGTTATTGAATAAACCTCAGTTCCCTTCTTTATTTTATTGCTGTTAGCAGCTAACCACTCATTTGTGGCAGCTATCCATTGTATGGCCACAGGTGCATTTAAAGCTTCATCAAGCATCTTTTTCCCTTCCACAATGTACAATCCATACTTTTTTCTGTATTTAGGAAGCGATAGTTGCCGAACAATGCTGGCTTTACTTTTACTTAGTTGTTGAAACATACCAATAAAAATACATAAATAATTTTTAAGAACAGGTAACGTTATTTTAATATGCAAAGTTCTTTATCTTTGCGTGATTTAGCACGTATAAACCTTTGAAACAGTATACTATTTCTTATAGAAACCTTCAAATTGCAATATTATCCTGTCTGTTAGTACCTCTTTTGTTGTCATGCAACCCTACCAGGCGCATAACTGCCGAAGATACTTATTTGCTTGAAGAGGTAACCATAGAACAGGAAAAAAAAGCCGTGCCCAGGCAGGAGCTGAGAACCTACATCAGGCAGGAGCCGAATAAACGTGTGCTTTTTACCCGCTTTCATCTGGGAATGTATAACCTTGCCAATCCTGAGAAAGATAACTGGTTTCATAACTGGCTTCGGAAAATAGGTGAACGGCCTGTAATTTATGATCCATTACTCACTGAGCGGAGTAAGAATCAATTGCGCCTGTACCTGAGAAGCAAAGGCTATTACAATGCTGAAGTTGCTGACTCAGTAATTCTTAAAAGAAAACGTGCCCGTGTATTCTACTACATTGATGCCGGCAACCCATACAAGGTTGATAATGTCAGCTATACTTTCCAGGACAGCTCTTTAAGACAGTTGGTTCTAAATGACACCATTAATACGGTTATCCGGGAAGGTGATCTTTTTGATCTGGATGTACTCCAGGAGGAGCGCAACCGAATTGCCGATTATTTAAGAAATCAAGGCTATTATAACTTCACAAATGATCATGTTTTTTTTCGTGCAGATACTATTGAGAAGAATCTGACTGTGGACCTTTTGGTTACCATCAGGAATTTCAAAATCAGAAACCAGGATGGTGAAATTCAACAAATCCCTCATCCTTTGTATGTTGTGGATAGTATTTCCATGAATTTAAATTATGATCCCCGCCTGGTAATTGGCGAGGGTAGTGCCATTAATGCCAGTTTTGACACTATCATTGTAGAGGATATAGCATTTAAATTTCAACAGGATAAGCCCATAGTAAAACCACGAACGCTCCTTGGCTCAAATTATATTGTGAAAGGAAGCCTTTACAGTCAGTACAATGTTGAACGCACTTACAGGCATTTATCTGCCCTGCGTATGTTCAGGTATGTAAATGTGGCCATAGAAGAAAAGACACCTCCTTTTATGGGACTTGAGCAGGATACGCTTCCGCTGATATATAACATCCAGCTATCTCCGCTTGATATGCAGTCATATACCGTGGAAGTAGAGGGGACAAACTCTTCAGGAAATATCGGTGTGGCCGGAAATTTCACTTATCAGCATAAAAATTTGTTTCGCGGAGCAGAAATACTGGATTTTCGTATAAAAGGTGCCATTGAAACCCTGCCGGAAACATATGGTGCAGATCGCAACAATACCGTTGAGTTTGGAAGCGAACTACAACTACGTATTCCCAAATTTCTTCTGCCTTTTCGCACTGAAAAATTTGTTAAGGAGTTTAATCCTAAAACGCTATTCTCTCTAGCATATAATTACCAGCGCCGTCCCGATTACACACGTACAATAGCCAATTCTTCCTTTGGTTATTACTGGAGAGGCAATCGACACCTGAACCATATCATACGCCCCATTGAGATAAACCTGGTACAATTACCTGAAATTACAGAAAACTTCCGGGAGCAAATTGCCAACACCTATCTTGAAAGCAGTTACAACCAGCATTTGGTAACCAACACTAATTACAGTGTGGTATATAATAACCAGGACATTAAAAAGGTTACTGATTTCATTTATGTGCGACTGAATCTTGAATCAGCCGGGAATATTCTCACTGGTTTCTTTGATGTGATTGACAAGGAAAAAAAAGACGGTAGTTATGAGCTATTAGGTACACCTTACAGCCAATATCTAAAAAGTGATGTTGACTTCCGGTTTTACCAGGCCATAAACCAAACTGATAAGCTCGTATACAGGCTGTTCGCCGGTGTGGGCTATCCTTATAACAACACCAATGCCATGCCATTTGAAAAAAAGTATTTTTCCGGAGGGGCAAACAGCATCCGCGCCTGGCAGGTTCGGAATCTTGGTCCGGGTTCTTTCAGTGGTCAGGACAGTTTACGATACCCAAATCAATTGGCAGATATAAAGCTGGAGGCGAATATTGAATATCGGTTTAAATTGTTTTGGATAATGGAAGGGGCTTTGTTTTTGGATGCTGGAAATATTTGGGCCATAAATGAATTTGATGAACGTGAAGGAGCCCAGTTCTATTTTGATAAATTTTACAAAGATATTGCTGTAGGTACAGGATTTGGAACACGCTTCGATTTTGGTTTTTTTCTTTTTCGGTTTGATTTGGGGCTAAAATTGCGAGATCCATCTATTAAGAATGAAAATAAATGGATTGTAGGAAGCCGCCCCCTGAAAGGAAGAGACCTTGGGTTTAATATTGGAATCGGATATCCTTTTTAATACAAACATCAGATATGCCTGCGGCCATCTTATTCAAAATGGAAAGAAAGCACAACCAGACGGGAGGTTAAACGATCAATTGCCCGTACATATTCTTCGTAACCCGGTGCAGGCTCATGCACCAGCACATCTTTAAATCCCACGGAAAGTTTTAATTCTGTGGCAAACTTAAAATAAGTTAGGTAGAAATCAAGTCCCATACCCAATTCATAATAAAAATCAAAAGGCTCCAGTCTGACAAAAATATTACTCTCCTCATCATAATCTTTGCGGGCCGCCATATCGTACCTAAGGTTTACGCCACCAATAAGATACGGACGGAAATTATTTATCCTTTTGGCTTTATACTTTAGCAGCAAAGGAAAATCCAGGTAGTTTGATTCTACAGTCATCTCTCTAACGGATTCTCCATCTTTTATATAATTTAATTTGCGCTGACCGAAAGAGATTCCGGGTTGAAAGCGTAAATTTAAATATGGCCCCAGCCGTAAATCAGATACAATCAAAACATGAAATCCCGGATCTGCTGCACTTACATCGGCAAACAGAGAATCCTGTTGCAGGGCAAGTGCATTGCGCTGAAAATTGAAATCCATGTTATTTAAACCCAGGGTAAAGCCGAAATGCAGCAATTTATCATCGTAATTGGGCAGGTTTTTCACTTTTGGCCGCTGTGCATTTGCGGTTCCTATCAGAAATAAGATGAAGATTGAAGAAAAGATTGTACGTTTCAAGGTTTTCTGGTTTGGGTTTGTATAAAAACGATTGCTTTGGAAAAAAATTATAACAGCATCTTTTTTATCAGGCAAAAATACACAAAGATTTTTAAGGATCAGGGTATTTACGGCCTCTTCTCCTTTGTAAACTAAATACAAAAAAAAAGAGAGGCAGAACCTCTCCTTTTTAGAAATTTACAAAATGATAACATTTACTCTATAACCAGACGCTTATAGAATTTATTATCACCATTTTCGAGTCGTAAAATATATAGGCCTTTATCCGCATTCTGCAGTACTATGTTGCTCCTGAAGGTTTCGCCTGAGGCATTATATAATACCTGAGATTCCAAAATTCTTCCCTGAATATCTAAAACAGAGAGGTTAATTTCTCCTTCAACAACATTTGCTATCTCAAGGATAAACGCACCCTTATTCGGATTTGGGAAAACATCAATATTTCCTGCAGTATAAGTAGATATTCCAATTGCTACATCTACATCGTAGTTTCCTTCTGCTTCAGCGGTAAGCGGATTCTCCGGATCGGTATCAGATGCTGTAATCTTGTAATAAACAGTTCCAGGAGCCATTTGTGGTATGGTTGCAGAGAATTTGGTCGCATCAAAACCAACAATAGTGGTTACAGCTTCCATATCGTAAGTACCGTCAACAGTTCCATACATTACGGAAACAGAATCTGCCGGAATGGGCTCTTCACCATCATCGGTTACAATGAAGGATAATACTACAATATCATCTTCTGTGGGTTCCGCCGGAGAAATAGTGATGTTATCAATTTCCGGTACCATATTAACCTTGATGTATCCATCGATATCTGCTATATCACGCGGCAACAACTTATATGCTCCAAATGAATAATGAACAATACCTGTTAAGGTATAAACAGAGTCTTTTACAACATCCGGGCGAATCATATCATCATCTACCAGCACTGTATCCGTACCATCAGTCACTTTGAACTGACCAAATCCCACTGAATCGCGGGTAGCAGAAACAGTAACATCCTGCAACTGCACCAAAACACCTTCGTAAGGTTCGGCTATATCTCCTGGTGCAATAACAATCGGTGCAGGAATCTCTTTTTCCGTGGCGATTACATTAACAGACACAATGTTCTTGAGTTCTGTCAGGTTGAAGTATTCATCTACTTCTGCTACAATTACAATGGAATCTCCTCTTTTTAGATCATTTTCATTAAAATCATGCACGTAGATACCATTCCAGGCACTTGCTGAATCCTGGAAAAAGAAACCATCATCCACGCCGGTTGTATCGTTGGCTGTAACAATACCTGAAGTTCGTACAATCATTCCCTCATAAGGTGAATTGGCCGGATCAGCTTGTGTAAACTGTATCTCGTATAAAGAGGGTGTAGGCATAATAGTATAAAAATCAGTGTATTCTGAAACGCCAGCTTCATCATCGATAGCGAAAATATGTACAAATACAGTATCTGTATCCTGCGCAGGA
>JBEPYD010000135.1:0-9010 GCA_041641575.1 Bacteroidales bacterium | reverse complement strand
ATTTAGTTGAAAAGAGTATCATAAATCGAGCAATCCGAAAAAAATATGCGCCAAAAAGCATAGCAAATGAAAGAAACAGATATTTAGCTTCTACATTCTGTACCTTTTCAAAAAAGTAATTAAAATCAATATAGAAATAAAGAATTACTATAAATAGTAAGGGAATTGCAATTGATAAAACTATTTTTGCGAATCGCCACATCAGCTTTCAGCACGTTTATGCTTGCAATATGCCATTAACCAGGGGAACACCACTTTTTCTTCCGTAACAGAAAAATATTTTTTAAGCATCTTGCTAAAACTTTTTTTATTCCAATGCTGTAAATGGCCGGGTGTATTTCCAAAATCCTTTAAATATTGCAAGCGCAAAATATTTAAAAACCGCCATACTGGCTCTTTTGGTACAGAAAAGATAAAAGCTTTTGCGTTTACTTTGGTCAGTTCTTTCAGCGCTTGTTCGGGATACTCAAGATGTTCGAGCACTTCAGACATTACTACAATATCATATTTATGATTATAAAAATCGGCAAGATCATACGCTGAGCCTGTTAAAAATTCACCTTCCGGATTTGCACCTCTGGCCATTTCTACAATCTCCGGTGTAATATCAAGGCCTGTATAAGTGATGTTAGAAAACTCATCTAATATCTGGTGAGCTAAATGCCCCTCCCCGCATCCAACCTCCAGAATGGATATTTCTTCATTACCTGCTTTGGCTATGTACCTCATTAGGTTTTCCATAAACCTTTGCATAAGAAAGCGATATAGAGGGTTTACAGTGTTATATTTATCGTAAACATTACCCGTAATTATTTCCTGTCCCATTGTTGTGTTTTTTGCATTTCAAGTAATTTCTCAATTAATTTACGATTGGTTGATATCAGGTCGGCAAGTATACCTATCATAATAATAACAAAGCCCAGTATTATGAAAGTGGTAGAAAAAACAAGCGATTGAATATGCCCCTGCCCTCCATCAGTAAAGAAAAAATATAAAAACCGGGCAAATCCGGCCAAACCGGGAAGCAACATTAGAATTCCTATTACAGTAAACAACCGAAGTGCTTTGTAAGTAGCATAAGCCCGAACTACCGTAAAGAACTGTCGGGAAAGAAAATCGGGAATTCCTTTAAATAATCTTGACTTTCTCAATTGTTTATTCGTCCGGATAATTACAGATTCAATACGAAACTGTTCGTGGCCCAACTGTATTAGATTCTCTAAGGTATATGAAAAATCGGTTACAATATTGATCTTTTTGGCGGCCTCGCGCGAATACGCCCTGAAGCCACTTACCGTATCCCGTGCATTGGTATGAGATAATTTTCTTATAAAAGCACTGCCAACATTTTGCAGACGTTTTTTGAACCAGGAAAAATGCTCAATATTATTGGTGTCACGGTCTCCAATTACAACATCAGCCCTGCCCTCCAAAATGGGTATTACAAGCTTTTCAATATCTTCTCCGTTGTACTGGTTGTCGCCGTCTGTATTTACAATAATGTCCGCTCCAAGCTTTAGACAATGCTCAATTCCTGTTTCGAAAGTACGGGCAAGCCCTCTGTTGTATTTAAAATCAATAATGTGGTTGATGCCAATTATTTTTGCAATTTCAACCGTATTATCAGTGCTGCCATCGTTTATTATGAGGGTTTCAATTTCTGAAATACCAGGAATCTTTTTAGGTAAATCTATATATGTTGAGGATAGGGTTTCCTCTTCATTATAGCAAGGTATTTGGATAATTAGTTTCACATTTTCCATTTATTTGGGCAAAAATAATAGCTTTTTCGGGAAAATATAACTTATTTTGAAAAGAGATCAGTAAAGTTATCTAAAACCATCTATGAAAAATTCCTTTATATCAATATTGTCAAGAGTAAATGAGAGATGGATATTTTTCAGCCTCATTTTCATCAGCTCACTTCCCTTACTGCTTTTTCAATTTTATCCATCTATGGATGGTGCGGCACATCTGTATAATTCAAATATAATAGTGAAACTGCTATTTGACTCAGATAGTATTTTTCATAAATTTTATGAATTTAACCCTCAAATTGTTCCAAACTGGATTGGTCATTTCTTTCTTGCTTTTTTCAATTCATTCTTGCCTCCGTACCTGGCGGAAAAAATCGTGCTGCTGAGCTACAGCATTTTTCTTCCGGTCTCTTTTCGATATATGATTAAACAATTTAATATAAATATATCAATACTTTCATACTTAATTTTTCCTTTTGTTTTCCATTTTTTGTTCATTCTTGGTTATTATAACTTTAGTTTTAGTGTTATACTTTTTTTCTTTATCATGGGGCTGATCCATAAATATGCTGAGATAAAAATCCGTTTTAGAAAAAGTATTTTATTACTGCTTTTATTTTTTTTAATGTCGGTAGCCCATATTTTTGGTTTTGTTTTATTAATGGTAAGCATTAGTTTATATTTCTTCTGGAAAACCATAATTGATCTTATAAACAATCGTAAAAAAAAGATTTTCAGCGTAGTATTAAAGTATTTAAGGATCTTGCTTTTATCCTTACCGGGTATTTTTATTGTACTTTGGCACCTGTTTCTGCATCAATCACCTGATTCAATGAAGACAACAGGTTCTCCCGAGAACATTTGGGGTTATCTGATGATGATCAGACCTATCATTGCATATAATTTTTCAAGAGAAACCGGTCCCGCTTCCTTAATGTTTTTGGTAATATTTAGCTTGTTTATTATAAATATTTATATTCGAATTGCTGAAAGCAGGAAAAAGGTGAATGTTAAGTGGTATAAGGTACTTGAACTTTCAGATTTTTGGCTGCTCCTTGCAATTGCCATGATAATAATAGTTGCCATTTTCCCTAATCATATAGGTGGGGCAGGAAATGTACTCAACAGATTTGGACTTGTTTTCTTTCTCGCGCTAATATCCTGGATTAATTTGGGGAAAATTCCAACTTGGTTCTATCGTACTTTTATTGTGATTTTTATTATTGCGAATACCATACTCATAGAATACTATGTGCGTGTGATTAAAAATCTAAACACTACTGCATCTGAAATTTATGATGCAGCAAATCATATTGAGGAAAATAGTACTGTATTTTCTTACAATGCCAGTGAGCATTGGTTAATGGGCCATTTTTCGAACTATATAGCAGTAGAAAAATCTGTTTTTGTAAATGATAATTACGAGGCCGATATGGGATATTTTCCAATTGTATGGAAGAAAAATGCTAAACCTAAGAATCAACTTAATATAAATACCTGGGAATACTTTTTAATGTATGGGAATAATAAGAATGTACTACCTGAAGACATGAATAATATTTTAAAGCAAAATTATAAACTAATATATGAATCCACATTTATAAAACTTTATAAAAAGAAGCTTAATCGTTCAATTTTATAAAAAAATAAATATGCAATTATTTTTAAAAAATACTATAATTCTCCTAATTCTAATTTTTGCAGGATGTAAAAAGGAGAGGGACATACTTTCTGTTGATCCAATTCAACCTATAAACATTAAAACAAATGATACTGCAATTATCGATTTTGTATATGAAGCAACTGGAGGATATAAGGCTTTAAATGCCTTTGCAAATAATGGAGAAATAAAAATTGAAAAAGAACCTGAAAAGGGGCTTACAAGAGGTTTTCTAACCCTAAAATATATTGCTCCTACCCAAAGCTGCACAGATACAGTAAATTTAACAATACAAGATCAAAATAATCTACAGACTTCATCAAATATTATTATCAACGTTATTGATATACGTGATGAAGTTATGGGGGTTTACGATTTCAGAGTATTGGAAATCACTTATAATCGAACTGAAAATGATGATTTCATTATAATCACTGATTATGATAGCCTAATTTATAATTTCACTGGCAAAATTAGTAAATATCAAACTGATAAAATATTAATTGAATACTCTGATCAAGCACCATTATTAGGTTGTTCATTTAATCAATATTATGGTTGTTCAGGCGATTCGTTGTCTGAATGTATATTAAATTGTCCTGATACTGCCATTGATTATTTAAAGTATATGGTAACAGCTAAAATAGTGGAGGAAGAAAATTTAGAAATTTTCAACCCTCAATATAGAATTTATGGTTCGGGAAACTTTGAGGATAACTATTCTTTAGTATATCTGCAATTTGAATATCCTGAGAAAATGTATGGTTGGGAACATATAATCCGGGGTAAAAGAGTAGAATAGAAATGTAAGGTAAGCATAAATAAATGCTATTGCATTTTGCTAAAATTATTTAGACTTTCTCTGCTCCAACTTTCTCGTCCAATCAGCATATTTAATAATCAACATCAAAGCAATAAAAGGAATCAACCAAATTACCCTGTTTTGATATCGGTTAACTACTCCTGAGAATGTTCCAGTAACAAAGGAATTTATAATTATAGCAAAGATGGTGTAAGCGATAAAAAAAAATATGTTTAAGGAAAGCTTTTCTCGGAGTTTAGGTAATAAAACAAACAACAATATCATTAATAAAGAAATGCTTACAGTAATGTGCTGAATATAAGATAATGTATGAAATTCAATTCTCCCATATGCTTGCCTTGCATTACGGTAATTCTTGAAATCAGGACTTAACCTGGTTTTAATCCCTCCGTAAGATGCATGAGTTTCGGTAACATGTTCCCGGCCATCAATACCAAAACTTACAATTTGTGCTATAGATTTCTTAAATGAAGATTTAATAACCAGCCACAAATAATGATTGTCTTTAAAAAGATCATTTATTATAATACCATATTCAATATCCTTCTTCTCCCAACAGCTATCCATACCCTTGCAGTTTTTATATAACACACTTTCCGCATCCCAGAGAAAACCTGCGGCAGTTGTTGGTAATTCATCGATGTTTTCACATATTTTATAATTCGATTCATCACAATTATCACTGAGGTATTTTTGCATAATGCCCGAGTCGATGAAATTAGCCATCAAAAATATGTTTTTAGTTCGTGATGTCTTAAATCCAATACCATATAAATAATTTACAGTAGGCATAATAATCCAAACAGAGCCAAGAAGAATAGACAATATGAAAAGATTATTTCTAATTTTTCTAAAATCGAAATATTTTTTTCTAAAGAAAACAAATCCTATATATATCAGAAATAGAAGTGCTACTGAGATCAATAAGTTTGATAAATGTGATATACAGGAATAAATGATTATAATCCCCAGAAAAATTTTCGTATGGATACTTAAATCATTGCTAAAAAGAAATATAAAAATAGAAAGTAATAAGACAGGTAAGAAAAAGTCAGGCATAATATGCGAGACTACATATGAAATTGATGTAGTTAAGCTTAAAAAGACACCGGCAACAAAAGTATGAAGGAAAGGGTCTTTTGACTTAAAAATATCCCTTATAAGAATAAGCATTAGCATGGTAACTAACAAACTTTGGGCAATTGCAACAAACCATAGACTATGAGCTAAGCTAATATGTCTTACAAACAAACCATAGAAAATTGGCCGGTCTACAGGGACTATACCTGTGAATCCTGAGCGAATGTAGGTTCCAAGATCAGAAAAAATTATGGGATAGCGGTTATAAAAAGCTATGATTAATAATGAGGAGAATGCACCAATAAAAAGAATGAACTGCCTTAGACTTAGTATGAATTTATTATGCATCTGAAAATATTGTATTGTGAAATATTATGCAAAAGAAATAAATTTTGAGATTTATTTGTAATAATCAATAATTACAAAAAAACCCCGGCAATTCCTTACCGGGGTTTTTTTGGGTGGAAGACCGGATTCGAACCGGCGACTTTCAGAACCACAATCTGACGCTCTAACCTACTGAGCTACATCCACCATTTTCAGGCTGCAAAGATAATAAATAAATTATTTCTACCATAATCCTAAACAAAATTTGTTTTGCATATCTTTGCCAAATTATTCCTTACTAAATAGTGCGTGATTGAAACTCAGTAAGTATGTAAATAATATTTCGAGCCTGCAGGTTCTTCATCTGCTTCGCTTCTCCACATTTTTGATTATCAGTATTATTTTCACCAAAAGTCATCTCTCAACAGAGCAAATAGGTGATTTTGAAATCATGCTGTTCATTGCAAGTGTGGTGAGTTTTTTCTGGGTAACAGGCATAATTCAATCCTTCCTTAGTTTATACAACAATAACAATACATTTAAAAACTGGGATAAAAAAAAGAAATCCCCTGAAATTTTTAATGCCTTTATTGTACTCGCAGGTTTTAGCCTCCTGTTTTTCCTTCTTTTGCTCTCTCTTAAAAGCAGTATTTATGTTTATAATGAGATAGAAGAAATTCCTTATGTAAACATGTTGCTGGTTTATATCCTCATCAGCAATCCTTCGCATCTGGTAGAATATATATATGTAGTAAGGCATAAATCATCAAAGCTATTGCTGTATGGTTTCCTTACCTATGGCGTTCAACTAATTTTGGTAGCTGGCCCCATCCTTTTAGGATATGGAATTGATGTTGCATTCGCAGGATTACTGGTCATCTCTTTTTTCCGGTTGCTCTGGCTGGCCGCCTTATTATATAAGTATGCCGCCTTTAAATTCTCCTTGCCTTTCATTAAAGATCACATCAACCTGGGCATGCCACTTATCATAAGTACATTACTCAGCGGTTCCGCGCAGTATATTGATGGTTTAATTATTGCCAACAGCTTTGGTCCCGGCGATTTTGCCATTTTCCGTTACGGGGCTAAAGAATTACCATTAGTTGTGATGCTGGCCAACGGACTCAGCAATGCCATGATTCCGGAATTTTCCACTACTGAAAAGGTACAACAGGCCATGGCAACCATCCGGAAAAAGTCGCAGCGGTTAATCAACATGCTTTTCCCGGTTTCCATTGTATTGCTGCTGTTTAGTAATTCCCTGTTCATCGCCATGTTCAATACTACCTTCCGCCGCAGCGCCGACGTGTTTATGGTATACCTGTTGCTGATTATCAGCCGCCTGGTTTTCCCACAAACCATCCTGATAGGATTAAAGCGCACGCGTATTGTAATGTTTGCTTCCTTTATTGAAATCGTGCTAAATGTTTCCCTGAGTTTATTTATGATCCAATATTATGGTATTGTAGGGGTTGCAGTAGCTACTGCCATTATTTTTGTGCTTGAAAAAATCATCCTCATTGCTTATAATTACTTCAAACTGAAGATACATCCGAACCAGTATATTCCCATAGCACTGCACCTGGGTTATTCAGCATTGCTTATTCTGGTATTTGTACTGATTGACCACCGCATCCTTAAATTGTGGTAAGGTGGTAACCGGCATGTCACACATCATGAACAAAATTGCAGAATTTAGTTACTTTTCTTTTACATTTGCTTTTATTGGCATTTTAAGACAAACTACTAATGGAAACCACTGAAAAGTATTTTGGCAAATTTCGTCCGCACATCATCGGCAACAACACCACTTTTACATCCCCTTACGGGAAACAAAAAATACTATATGCCGATTGGCTGGCAAGTGGCAGGCTATACAAACCCATAGAAGACAAAATCGCAGATACTTTTGGCCCTTTTGTGGCCAATACGCATACAGAAACCAGTGAAACAGGCACACTGATGACCCTCAGCTACCGGCATGCACTTGATGCCATTAAAGCACATGTGAATGCCGGTAAAAATGATGTAATAATAACTGCAGGTTCCGGTATGACAACGGTTGTAAATAAGCTGCAGCGGATTTTAAGCCTTAAAGGATGTGGCCGCATGCATGCAAAGGAGTGCCAGACCGTGAAAGAGCGGCCGGTGGTTTTCATTACACACATGGAGCATCATTCCAATCATACCTCGTGGTTTGAAACCATTTCTGATGTTGTTCAGCTTGAACCGGATGAGAATCTGCTCGTAAATCCTGATGAACTTAGCAAGCAACTAAAGAAATATAAAGACAGAAAATTTAAGATAGGCGCATTTACCTCGGCATCGAATGTTACCGGCATTCAACCCCCTTATCATGAATTGGCAGCCATTATGCATGCGCATGGCGGGCTTTGTTTTGTTGACTTTGCTGCATCTGCGCCTTATGTTGACATAAATATGCACCCGCTAGATCCCATGCAAAAGCTTGATGGCATATATTTCTCCCCGCATAAATTTCTCGGTGGGCCCGGTACTTCAGGCGTACTTATTTTTGACAAGTCATTGTACCATGCCGATGTACCGGACAATCCAGGAGGTGGCACTGTTGACTGGACCAACCGCTGGGGAAATTACAGGTATGTTGATGATATTGAGGTCAGGGAAGATGGCGGAACACCGGGCTTCCTGCAGGCCATTCGTACAGCGCTGGCCATCGAGCTTAAAAACCAGATGGATACGGGTATGATGCTAAAACGGGAGCACGAACTTGTGCAAATTGCACTGGAAAATATGCGCCGCATCCCGGGCATCAAGATACTGGCCAACAACATCGAAGACCGTTTGGGGGTAATCTCATTTTATCATGAAAAAATTCACTTTAACCTGTTTGTGAAATTATTGAACGACAGATTTGGTATACAGGTGCGTGGAGGATGTGCATGTGCCGGCACCTACGGACATTATTTACTGCAGGTAAGCTACGAAAAATCGAAAGAAATTACAGACCGGATAAATTCCGGGGATCTCTCATCAAAACCGGGATGGATTAGATTATCGCTTCACCCTACCATGACGAATGATGAATTACACTATATTATATATGGTATATCCGAGATTGTAAAATACTATACCGATTGGCAGGAGGACTATATATATGTACCAAAGAAAAATGAATATTTTCATTCTTCAGGCATGGGAAAATCACACGATGCCCTCATTGAAAAATGGTTTACACTTCCTGATTTTTAAAAATATGGGGTATCCGGTCAAAACCCGTGATATGAATAGACTAAAATATTGTTAGAATAGCGGCAGAGCCGCAAAATATTTGTAGTAACAATTAATACAAAACCAAAGGTAGGTGCAACGCACCGTGATATA
>JBEPYD010000134.1:0-9011 GCA_041641575.1 Bacteroidales bacterium | reverse complement strand
ACACTATTGTGTTTGATGTAAAATCAAATGCGCGTGTGGGTGGAGCTGAAGATGCAAATAAAGTTGAGTATTGGTGGTCTTCTGATGCAAACAATGGTTATGCCATAAACTATTACAGTGGCCGTTTAATCTTTGATGGTACTACTGGTATTTTAGATTACATCAATGGAAAAGGTTATGCGAAAGTTTACATGCATAATGATATCCTACACGTTAAAGGTGAGCAACCTGCTGACGTTGAAATCTACAGCATTACCGGTTCACGTGTAAAAGTGGCTACACAAACCAACCGTGTAAACATGAGCGATCTTAACAATGGTGTTTATATTGTTCGCCTCAATGGTGCACAGGAAGCATATAAAGTTGTTAAATAACCCGCTGCATAGAATTTAAATTCTATAATAATATAATAAAAGAAGGTCGTTCATTTATGAACGGCCTTTTTTTTGTTTTTTATATTATATTCAAAGAAGAATTCCTTCAATTCTTTATATTTTTACATTCAGAAAAAACATACAGGTTTTGAAAAAACATAATAAAAGAATCATTGTCACATATGCTTTTCTTTTGATTATATTTTTTATAATCATAGATTTATTATTAGGTGCTTTTTTTATACCCGAATCGTATAATGCTTTCAGGGTAAAAAATGTTGTTTACCACCATGGTTTAAAACCCAATGTTAGCACTCACACTGCATGGGGACCCATCTTATATAACTTTCACACCAATAATTTGGGTTTTCGGGATGTTGCAAACAGAAATATTCCTTTGAATAAGGATAATGAGAACCGTAGAATATTATTAATGGGTGATTCCCATACCGAAGGGGTGGGTGTGGATTATCCTTTTACATTTGGCGGCTTATTGCAAACATACGGGGAACACCAGGACACAGATTTCTTAAATGCTGCGGCTGTTAGTTACAGCCCTAAAATTCATTATTTTAAGGCGCGTCAGCTTATTCAGGAGAAGAATCTTGAAATTGATGAAATATGGGCTTTTGTAGATATCTCAGATTTACAGAATGAACTGGGATATGAAAGATTTGAGGCTGACAATAACACTTTCACTCATTTTCAAATGAAACTTAATCGTTTTTTAAAAAATAACTCGTTTACGGGATTTACCATTTCTGAAATTAAAAGCAATAAGGAAATCAATGCGCTTTCAGAAACCATAACAGCATTTAACCAGGAAGGATTGGGGGCAAATAAAAATACGGTTACCCTGTATAAGGATTTTTTTAGCCATTTTGATGATGAAACACTGTTGAGAAATCCCGAGTTTCATGGCGTTTCAGAATGGATATATAAAGCAGAGTTTATCCCCCTTGCTGAAAAAGGTCTTCAGCTTGGAACACACTATATGGCCCAACTCAATGCCCTCTGCAAGGAAAATGATATTGCCCTCAAAATTAGTGTTCATCCATGGCAATCGCAGGTCATGCGCGGTGATACCTCTAATTTGTATGTGGAGACCTGGCGGGAGTTTTGTGCAGAAGAAAATATCGGATTTATTAATTTATTCCCCGTTTTTATCAACCACGAAAATCCTTATTATATTACTGAAACCTGTTACATTACAAACGATAATCATTGGAATGAAATCGGGCATCACAGGGTGTTTGAATTTTTAAAATCCAACATACTTCATCAATAATGAAAATTTCGCGGAGTTTAATAATAAGTGTTCTTTCATTGGCATTTCTTTTGAGCAATTGCGCTATGGATCCGTCTGATAAGATGAACCTGATTGTTTCCAGATACAATGAGAAACAAATTTCTAATTCAGAGATGCTCCTTCAGCTTGGAGAATTGTACTATAATAACCCTGAAAACGTTGAGGTATTGAAAGAGTATTGCTACAGAATGACCATTTCCGGTTACGGATCAAAAGTTCTTACAGACATACACACAAACCAAATACAAGCCGATGAAAATATTTTGATTCCTATAATTAAAAACGCTATGGCTTATGATGACCTCTATGAACTTGCTCCTTTATACGCCGGGCAGCAATCAAAGTATGCTTCATTATTTCGTCCCTATGTGGCTGTTTACGACTCTTTAGAAAAACTTAATACCCGGATCTCTGAAAATGGCAGAGCTGAAAATTATATGGACAGGGGATCATTTTTTAAATATCTTGAAAATGATGAAATGGCGCGTTATGATTTTTCATATGTAGAAGGTATAAATCCTTGCAATGCTGATCTTGTATTTCAACAATCACTGAGTTTTATCCGAGAAGAAGCGTTTTCTGATCTTGAGCAATTACTAGAAAATTGCGGGGGAAATTCTGCCATAGACACATCAGCCTGGCACCTTGCATTTGAGCAACTCGCAGATACCATTATGAAACTTGAATCTTTAAATCTCCAAAATGAAGATTTACTATTCCAAAAGGCAAAAATCTACATTGAAAATAATTTCCCTGATCTTGCACTTAAAAAAATAAAAAATTTGATTGCTCAAAATTCAAAAGTCCCAGACTATCATGCGCTTGAAGCTTTTATCTACTACCGTACTAATCAAAAAAGCAAAGCACTTGCCAGTCTGGTAATGGCAGAAACCCTTAGTAATAATAAAAATACCCGGCTGAGAAAATTGATTGAAGCCATGCCATAAGATATAGTTCAACTGCCTTTTTTTGGAGAATCTGATTATTTTAGAATCAGAATTCGGAAAACTGAATAAGTTTTTACAATATACAATTTTAGCGAAGCATTTATGAATACTAATTTATAGATTAACATCGCACAATATGGTTGAAGAAAGATGATCTAATAATTATTGTCAAAGGATCTGATATATGGAGATTGCAGACAGTTACTCCCCTGGTTGAAGAACTGGGTAAATAAATTGAAGCCTTTATAAAACGAGGGTAAATTCTGGAAACTCTTGATTTGACTTCAACTAAAATGCAGAAGTACCTTAGTTATTATCTTTTATCAAAAGCAAGGGTTAGCTTCACTGAAATGAATTCCTCCAAAGATGCCAGGCTTCAGAAAAATATTTTTATTTACATTTACTGTGGATGCGTTATTCTAAATATAATTATAGTGTAAAATATTGAAATTGTGTTATTTATATCAGAGATCTCATTTTTTGATTTAAACCACGAGTTCACGTTGAACCACAGAACCTCTTCATTAGCGCATTCGTGGTTAACGATTTCACCTATCATCAGTAATTTAGAATAATTTAAAAAAAGAAGAAATTAACAAAAAAATTCAATTTCATTAAAAAATGAGTGGTTCAAAGTACTGTAAATACACAAAAAATGTTTAAACTTGTACTGCCAAGTAAAACTATTTATTAACTAAACGTAAAATAATTATACGCATGAAAAATTTTCATCTATTAATGCGGATTGTTGTGTTAATTTTCCTGATAAGTTTCACCCAGGAAATGATGGCCCAGCAAACTGTTACAGGAACTGTTATGGATGGCACCACAGATCAACCTCTGATTGGTGCTACTGTGCAGGTAAAAGGAACTTCAACCGGTGTGGTAACCGATTTAAACGGTAACTATACCATTGCGGCATCTCCGGATGATGCCCTGGTTTTTTCTTATGTTGGATACATTAATGAGGAAGTAGAAGTAGGATCAAAAACTGAAATCAATGTTACGCTGGAGGAATCCTTTGAAAGTATTCAGGAACTTGTTGTAATCGGTTATGGAACAGTTAAAAAGGATGATCTGACTGGTTCTGTATCTGTAGTTACCCCTGAAGAATTAAACCGGACACCTGCACCTACTATTGACCGAGCACTGCAAGGCCGGGCAGCAGGTGTTGTTGTAAACCAAACAGGTGTTCCGGGAAAAGGAGTACAGGTTAGAATACGTGGAATTGGATCTATTAGCCGTGATCCTAATCCATTATATGTTATTGATGGTGTTATGACCGGGAACATGAACTCTATAAATCCGGCAGATATAGAAAGTATTCAGATATTGAAGGATGCGTCTGCAACTGCAATATACGGTGCCGATGGTTCCAATGGTGTAATCATTATCAATACTAAACGTGGTGAATCTGGTGCACCCCAGGTAACTTTCAATGCAACTGCCAATGTGGGACTGCTACCCAATAAATTTGAATTGATGAATGCTGATCAGTATGCAGACTTCTACAATGAATTTAATGAAATTCAGGGTGAAGGACAGGAAGTTGCCTATACTGACAGGTTCAGACAGCTTTATTATGGCGATGGCTGGCAGGAAGGTACTGACTGGCAGGATGAAATTATACAACAGGCCTACTCACAAAATTACTACCTTGGTGTTTCCGGCGGATCAGAGAGAAGCAATTTCAGTATTTCAGCCAGCTACTATGATGAGCAGGGATTGTTAATGAATTCATGGGCAAAGCGATATACCTTGCGTGCCAACTCAGACTTTACCATTAATGATTACATCAAAGTGGGTGAGTCCATTAACATTAGCCGAATTGAATATCGTAATGCAGGATACGGTGGTTGGGATGCTGCACTCATTAGTTCTCCTCTTAGCCTTGTAAATAATGATGACCTTTTAGCCGGATATGAAGGACACCAGGTTCCGTATCAGATTATTGATCCGGAAAATCCCAGTGATACACTCAATGCCCTTAATACCGGTGGAAATGATAAATTTAACCCCAGGGGACAGATAGGTGTGCGGGAAAACCGCGAATGGAATACAGACCTGCTGCTGAGCCTGTATGCAGAAATCACACCTTTCGATTGGTTGACTTTTAAAACCACCCCTTCCATAGATGCCGGCTTCAGCCGGGACAATGACTGGACAAGATCGTATGATATGGGAGCGCGTATACAACCCCTTGCTACTCTTTACGAACAGAATAATCGTGGAGAAATGCTTTCCCTGGAAAACCAGTTAACCTTTGCTGAAACTTTTGGCGAGCATAGTATTACCTTAACCGGAGTCCATCATGTAAGGGCTTCGAATAACGTTACTATGAATGCAGATGCAGAAGGTTTTGAATTTGAGAACCTAAGAACTTTAAGCAATGCAACTACAATTAATACTGTAAATAGTTACCTAAACGAGTTCAGATCCATCTCTTATTTGGGCAGATTAATTTACGACTATGCCGGTAAATACCTTGTAACCGCGAGTATTCGTCGTGACGGTGTAAGCCGGTTTGGTCAGGGAAATCGCTGGGGTACCTTCCCTTCATTCTCCCTGGGTTGGAAATTAAACGAAGATTTGTTGCCAAATGTAGATCAGATTGATATGCTGAAACTGCGCTTTGGATGGGGGCAGGTAGGAAACTCAAATATTGGAAATTACCGTTATTCCAGCTTTTTGGCACAATACAACGATTTTGCACCTGTATTTGGTGTAGGTCAAATCCATGGCAGGGCTTTAAATATACTGAACAGTACCGGCAACCCTTTAATTAAATGGGAGGCATCTGCCACCACCAACTTTGGTATTGACCTGAACATGTATGGCAATAAATTTACCCTATCTGCAGAGTATTACATTAAACAGGTGGATGACCTGCTTGTTAAAACGTTAACTTCGCAGGCCTGGGGTGTAAATACAGACCCAAGAGGTGGCGGACAACCCTGGGCCAACCTGGGATCATTGGAAAACCGCGGATTTGAATTTACCAGTAGCTACCGTAAAATGGAAGGGGTTTTTAACTATGAGGTAAATGCTACTTTTACCACGATTAAAAATGAGGTGATTGATATCCCTGAAGCTATCACGGACCGACCGGATAATATTACCCGTATAGGAAATACCGTGGGTTCATTATATGGATATGTTGCTGAACGAATTCTTACACCCGAAGACTATGATGAAGATGGCAACCTGCTTTATGCTGCCCCTGTAGGAGTTAATCCCCAGCCCGGCGATTTACTTTTCAAAGATTTAAACCAGGATGGTGTAATTACCCCTGATGACAGAACCATTATTGGCAAAGCCATCCCAGATTTCACTTATTCTTTGAATATAAATTTATATTACAAAGCTTTTGATATGGGCGTATTCCTGTATGGTAATCAGAATTTTGAATTGCTAAATCAAAATTATGCCACCATTGCTACCATAGATGATCAGGACAACGATCATAATAAGTTATTGGCATACGCGCAGAATTATTATCGTGAGGACCGGCCTTCCACGGAGTTTGTCAGGGCTGACCCCTTAGATGTAAATGAAAACAACCGCACCTCCACGTGGTGGGTGGAAGATGCTTCTTTCCTGCGTTTAAAAGATATTCAACTGGGCTTTACCATTCCTGAATCAACTTCACAACGGGTGGGTATCTCCAGAGCCAGGGTATTTTTAAATACCACCAACCTCTTTACCTTTACCAAATACAAAGGTAGGGATCCGGAAGCGCCAATGAATTCAAGCTTACCACTTTCACCGGGAATTGACAATAACTCTTATCCCTTACCCCGTACCTTTGGTGGTGGTGTTCAGCTAACATTTTAATTTATTCAATAATTGCAAAAACAGAAAATAATGAAAAAAATAAAATATATCATTTTCTTTTCAGCTTTCATTTTTCTTTTCGGAGCCTGTTCCGAAGAATTTTTGGAAGTGGAAAATCCAAACAGTTTCGCGGAAGATGAGTTTTACTCTTCCATTAGTGAATTCCAGCTTGCATTAAACTCATGTTATTCACCCATCCAGGGTATATATGCTTACCGTGCACAATTCCTGCAGCTTGGTTTTTCTGATCGCATCCTACATGAAAGAGCAACCATTGACCCTTTGCTGATTACTTCATCTACGGATTTTGTACAGCAAATATGGCGGGATTTGTATTTTGGTTATTATCGTGTGAATAAATTTATTCTTGAAATCACAGACACCGATGTTTTTGACGGCAATGAAGAAACCCGTCTCCTGATGGAAGCCCAGGCAAGGGCATTAAGAGGATTGTATAACTTTATTGCTACCACGTATTATGACCGTCCTATCTTCTATAATGAAGAATCATTCCCTCAGGATTTGTCAAAAGACTTTGCCAACGGTGAACCCATTCAGTTTTATGAGCAAATAGAAAAGGATTTAACCATGGCAAGGGATATCTTGCCCATAGCATGGGAAAGTGATGATGATTTAGGAAGAATTACGAAAGGTGGTGCCTCTGCACTATTAGGCAAGGCCTTAATTTTTAAGCATTATTACATCTATGGAAGGAATGATGAAATAGGTTCAGCAGCAAATATTGAAGATTTGCAAAAAGCCAAACAAGCGCTTGAAGATGTGATGACATATGGATATGAATTGATCATGCCGCAAAATGCACCCGGCACAAATGAACCCTCAAGAGAGGATTACCTGTATGCTTACCTAAGCAATTTTGCTTATACAAATCTCGTTACACCCGGAGGAAATGAATATAAGGCTGAAAATAATGCTGAATCTGTGTGGGAAGTGCAATATTCAGATGTATTTGCGCGCAATCCTTTCCTGCCGGGATGGATGTCAACTGGCAACCTCAATCATCAGTATTTTTCCCCTGCCGGATCCTTTAAAAACATTGAATGGCATCCGGAATATTTCTACCATTTTGAAGAAACAGGTCCCCTTGATTTTGATCGCGATCCCCGTGCCTATGCCTGTTGTTTTATAGATGGAGATATTATGGATTACCGTTCCGGGTTTAATTTTTACAACACAGCCTACAACTCATTTACACACTCAAAACTATATGCTTTTAACCGGAAGATACCCGGTGTTGGTGCTGGTGCACCCATTAATACTATTTCATTTGGGTTTAAAAAGCATAATTTCCCTCCCTTAAACAGCAGTGATGATGTTACCATTAATCCGGAAGTTTCTCCGAATAACTGGCGTTTAATCCGGTATGCAGAAGTGTTATTGTTATATGCTGAAGTAACCCTTCTGCTAAATCAGGACATGGGTGCAGGATTAGATGCATTAAATGAGGTACGTGCCAGAATGGGAATGCCTGCCGTAGGTGCATTGACCCGGGATGCCATTATTGCAGAGAGAGATAATGAATTGGGTGGTGAACTAAAAAGATATATGGATTTGGTAAGATGGGGAATGGATCCCTCCTGGAATATTGATTATGTAGAAATTTTTGGAGATAACAGATTTAGGAAGAATAAAAATGAATTTCTGCCCATTCCAATTCGTGAAATTCAGTTAAATGATGGTGAGTTAGTTCAAAACCCTGGTTATTAATAATAAAATAAATAAAATTATGAGAAACTTAGTAAAAATAGCATTTATTGTTATTCTCTTTATGGGTATTTCCTGTACAAAAGAAGATCCCATTCCGGTAGATGCAAGTTTTACCACTAATATCAATAACAATACATTAGAAACCGGCGAAGGGTTTATGGTTTATTTATATGATGCCAGCGGGGAATTCTTAACTTATTACAAAGGGAATAACGATGAAAATACCTACAAACCCGACAGAAATATAAATAAGGGGGTAGCTTTGTCTGCCAATACAGATTCAGTTCAGATTTCAGGCTACAATGCCCCTGGTACATATACCTTCGCAGTTTTAGCTGCTAGTTCAGGTAACTGGGCAGAGGATTATGAGTATGATGTTGATTCTATTTCTATTACTGTTGTAGAACCTTAAAATTAATAGGTTCTCAATCCAAGAGAATATATATAATGAATAAAAGAGGCTGTCCTGTAATAGGATGGCCTCTTTCATTTTGTACTTCTGGCCCGGTTACGATTTATTTTTATTAGCAATATTTAAGACTCATAAAATTATAGGGATTGTTGAGAAAAATGCTCCGACTTCTTACGCTTACCTGAAAAATGCTCTTTTACGTACGCTGTCTGCTTTTAGCAGGTAAACTACCTGAATAATTGATATTCAGCCAAATAAATATTTATAAAACGTTTATATATGTTTTACAGAAGGTTTTTTACTTTCCATTTTATGATAATTTTGAAAGCGAATAATAAAAACCTCTAAATATTTATAGATGAATTGTATCAAAACAAGCGTTTTGGTTTTGTTCCTGTTTTTATTTG
>JBEPYD010000133.1:0-9071 GCA_041641575.1 Bacteroidales bacterium | reverse complement strand
TAGGAAGGTACCGTATGTTAAACCCACCCTGGCCGAATATTCATTTTTTGCCGAAGCAGTTGCCACCAGCTGGTTAGCACCAGCAGCTACATTTATGGTAGCCATCAGGCTTAAACCTGCAATGTAATACCACGTAAAATCGATGGAAGTTGGGGATCCGAAAATTTCAAAGAATGACTCTGGTAACTGCTCGTGTAAGGTTCTGAAAGCTCCCATCACACCAGTGGAACCATACTCAAGATTGATCTGATGAAAGGCAAATGGCAGCAGCATAAAGGAAAGTATAATAATGAAAACCCCTTGCATCATGTCACTGATAAACGCAGCTTCCAGTCCCCCGGCAATAGAATAAACACATACTATAATTACCATAAGTATGATGAGTGCATTTCTGTTGATGTAAGAAAAATTCTTCCGGGGATTGATGGCGCGCAGCATGGTTAATTCTTCTTTTTCAGCGGCCGTAAGCCTGGCATAATTGGCTGCTTCGAGTGCGTCAAGCCGTATTGCACTTTTTAGTTCCTGCTTTTCTTCCATCGTAAGCTCTGTGTCGGGCTTGGGAGTCATAATGGTAACTGTTTTTGCCATTCCAATAAAGCCCACAGTTAAAAGAAGCATAAGGCTAATGCTGGCCATAATGGCATAAACTCCACCCAGAAATTTAGAGGAAAATCGTTCGGCAAAATAATCGCCCATGGTCACCACACGTAGTCTTCGGTACCAGGGGCCTGTAAGCCAATACGATGGTGTTGAAAAAAGCATCATTAAGGCACTCCAGATGCCTGAGGCTCCATTGTTTGCCGTAGTGGTGGTAACTGATGGGCCTGTTTCTGAAGAAGTTGCCTGTCCAAAAGCCCCAAAAATCTGTATTATTTTTCCGAACCGACGACCACCCAAAAAGAAGTCTTCCTGGTTTTTTATCCTTTTCATCGCCCAGAATCCGATAAATAAAAGGACAGAGAAATAAATTATAATAACACTAATGTCTAAAACACTTAATCCAAACATACTTATTTTTTTATTGTTCTAACTCCACACGCCATCACGGTATTCCCTGAGCTTTAGTATTTCAATGCCGGCCAGCATAACGGCTCCCAATCCATGATCGCCTCCTATTTCCACAGGCCTGTTGTAATAATAAGGCAAATCCTGCCGGATATTAAACCCTGTAGTAACGTTATCTACATACCCCTCGTTATTGATGAATTTTTGCAGACCCAGCCAGGCGGAAATGGCTACCGAGGAGTAGATATCTTCGAGCCAGCCGGAATTAATGGCGTGGGCAAATCCATAACAAAACATGGCTGTGCAGGAAGTTTCTTCAAAAGAGTCGGATTTATCAATCAATTGATGCCAAAGACCTCTTTCATTCTGGTATCTGGAAAGTCCCAACAGATGTTTTATCAGTAGATTTTTTAGTTCCTCCTTTTCGGAATGGTCATCAGGCATAACATCGAGCAATTCACACTGACCCAGCACCATCCATCCATTTGCCCTCCCCCAGTGAGCTACACCGTTCCGGTTCAGGTTATAATACCGGCAGTGAGCCATCAGTTCCTTATGCTCATTAAACAAATAGTTACTGAAATTCTTCACCTGCTTTATTGCATCCTTTAAGTATCTTTTATCCTTAGTGATTTGCCACCGGCGGGCAAGATAGGGAACACTCATATACAGATCGTCACCCCACAGTGTGGTATAATCAAAGGCAATTCTGCAAAAGGTACCATCATCCAGGCGATCCTGTTCTTCCATCAGGTACTGATCAACTCGCTCCAGGTATTTATTCCAGGTATCAGGAGGTGTATTTTCATACACATCAAGCAGTCCGCAGACCATGGCGCCAAAATCATCGAGCCTGTCAAGCCGGAAGTACTGGTGAAAAGGGCCTTTTTCTGTTACATGGTTATAGTGTTTCTCCAGCACGGGTAAGCATTTTTCAGCAAAAGCAAACCACTTTTTACCAAAATCTGTATATTGTGCATCATCCAAATTTTGGCTCAGCCTTTTAAAGGCGGTAAGAATAACTCCATTCCAGTATTTCCAGTCGTTATAGCCGCTCTCCATTATCATGGACTCGCTAAAGGTATCTTTATCTTCAGGTGCAAAAGCTTGTTTCTCTCCGGGTTCAGCAAACCGAAAGGTGGTAAGTTTTATAATCCGGTCTGCAACAGCCCGCAATATTTTTTCTGTTTTCTCTCTTTCCGGGGGAGCACCCATTGTTTCGGTTGAATAAAAAAAGGGTATGTGTGACATATTTTTACCTTAGTTCTGTTTTTTTTATGCCATCCATTTCACTGTCTGAACCAGCCATTCCCCAGATAAAACTATAATTAGAAGTACCTGCGGCTGTGTGTATAGACCATGGAGGAGAGATTACTGTTTGTTCGTTATTTACCCAAATAAGCCTGTTTTCTTTAGGTTCACCCATAATGTGACACATGCTGTCTCCTTCCGGGGCATCAAAATAGAAATAAGCTTCCATGCGCAGTTCATGCGTATGGCAGGGCATGGTATTCCATACGTTTCCGGGATAACAATCTGTTATACCCATCATCAACTGGCAGGTATCTACAATACCCGGCACAATATACTGGTTCAGATCCCGGATGTTCGCATTTTTCTGATCTCCAAGGTGCTGTACCTTTGTTTCTGCTTTTGTAACTTTTTTATTGGGTTTGCTACAGTGTGCCAGGGCACTGTTTAAATAGAATTTGGCAGGAGATTTTTCGTTGTCAGTGCCAAAAATAACCTTCTTCACACCTTTACCCAAATATAAAGCTTCTCTGTTTTGTAAATTAAATCTCACGCCATCAGCCACTACATATCCATCATTACCAACATTTATAATGCCCGTTTCCCTCAATTCTCCAAAATAATTATTTTTTTCCAGCGTAAGGGCGGGTAACTCCAGTTCCTCTTTAAGGGGAAGAATTCCACCAATAACCATGCGGTCGTAGTGAGAATATTCAAATACTACTTTATTTTCTTCGAACAAAGATTCTATTAAAAATTCCTTTCGTAATTTTTCAGTAGTATAATGTTTAAAATCTTCGGGATGATGAGCATACCTTACGTTTTCTTTTTTTTGCATCACAGTGTTTTAGTTTAAAACCGAAATTTAAAAATCATTGACCAGTATTCCTGCTTTTTAAACTTAATTGAGACGATTATCACCCCATTTTGAGAAAAGATTCAGGTTATCTCCATAAATCATAATAGCATCAGACTTTTTTTCGAACAAATGATCGGATAATTGGGATGTGATTACCTTGTTCATTTTTATTGTTTATTACCTTTGAGATAATGGTAATATTAAATCAAATAAAGTTTACCAAACCCATGAAAAATGCAAATGTGAACTGGACGTTCAGAGAAAAAACATTCAATCCTCGAGAAAATAATAAAATTATAGCCTCAAAAGAGAAAGTACTTAATGCAAAGAATGTATCAGAGAAATGGCAGTCCTGGCTTGTAGATTGGCAGCGACAGGGAACAGAACACATTTTAACAGCCAAAGCAGAAGAAGATATTTCCTATGCGAATACTTCATTATGTTTGGATACAAGTTTATGGAATGCTTCATGTTACCTTCTGGTTCCGGGTGCTGTTTACAATGGAAACCGGTTTGTTTCCAGAAGAATTGCATATTCTCCTAAACTGGAACATACAGAAGATATATCGAAGAATGGACCCGTGATTATCTCAGATGTGCCGCGTTTAAATATTGGTGAGGGTCGCTCGTCTCTTTACGACCGCTCAGGAAGTTTTTCTATGCCGGTAGTCATTATATTTGATCCTAAAACACAACAGACCCTGTGGATTTCTTTTAATCAGAGGAATTCCTTTGGGGATACAGGAGTCCTGATTGAGGAAAATGAAGCCCGTAATGCTTTATCAATTTCCTTTGAATCACCTGTTGTCAGACCACTCACAAAATATCGCATCACAGATAATGCTTTTCCTTCAGATGATATTCCGGCAAATTTCCGGAAAAATGATATTGTAACATTAACAGTAAAAACCGAAATAATTCCATGTAAAAATATTGAGGCACTAATGCTTCTTTATTTTTATAAAACCTGGGGCTCTCCCTCGCTTCACCCTGCAGGTCAGTTGCCTTTTGGCCATGCTTTCCCCATTATTGAGAAGAAGTATAACCTGCATAACTGGGTTGATAACCCCGGATATTATTCTGTTGGATTGAGAAATGGCAAATACCGCTTTCTGCAAGACTGGCAAATTGGCTGGACAGGAGGCATGATCAATACCCTGCCACTTCTTGCTCGTGGAAATAAAATTTCGCAGGAGCGGGTAATTCAGATGTTCGACTGGCTTTTTCCTGATGGGCTGGCACCTTCAGGATTTTTTTGGGATTCGGGAGAGAAAGGTGACAAATGGTATGGAGGAGACATCCGCCGCGAGCATACCAAAAACTGGCATTTGGTGAGGAAATCAGGTGATGGACTCTATTACGTCCTGAAGCAGTTTGAGGTGATGGAGAAGAAAAATATTACAATAAAATCACTTTGGGATGAGGCAACAAAGCAGGTGGCTGAGGCATTTATCAAGCTGTGGAGAAATAATGGCCAATTGGGTCAGTTTGTTCATAGTATCACGGGAGAAATTATGGTAGGAAATTCCACCAGCGGAGCCATAGTTCCTGGGGCACTTGTGCTTGCATGGCGCCGATACAAAGATGCTGCTTTTTTAACCTGTGCAAAAGAAAGTGCCGAATGGCTGTATAAAAATTTTGTATCCAAAGGCTTTACTTGTGGTGGTCCGGGGGATGCACTTCAGAATCATGATAGTGAATCTGCATATGCAATGGTGGAATCTCTTACCTTATTGTATGATGAGACAAGAGACAATATCTGGCTGGAACGGGCCAAAGTTGCTGCCGCGCTTTTCTCAACATGGGTAATGGGGTATGACTATACTTTTCCAGGAAATTCCCTTTTCGGAAAGCTGAACTTAAAAACAACAGGGACTGTTATCGCAAATACACAAAATAAACATGCAGCTCCGGGAATTTGCACATTTAGCGGTGTTGCGCTGTTGAATCTTTACCGCTTTACGGGAGATATAAATTTTTTATACCTGCTGCGTGCAATAACCCTTTCACTCACACAGTATTTAAGCTATCAGGGGCATCAAATAAACAGTCTGAAAAATGGTTGGGTATCAGAACGGATAAATACTACCGACTGGCTGGAAGGTATTGGAGAAACAATGGCAGGTTCTACGTGGGCCGAAGTATCGTTAATGCTTACCTGGCTTGAAATACCAGCGGTTTTTGCTGATGTACAAAGGAAAATATGTATCACTTTTGATCAGTGTTCGGCAACTGCTAACTGGAAAGAAAACAGCTTGAAAATACGCAACAATTACAGTAAAAAATCTGAATTTTTAGTACTGATAGATAAAGCGCAGGCAATTTATAAAGAAATTATTGAAGTTGAAAAGGAAGTGGAAGTTAGTCTTTAAGAATATTTTGGGACTTAACGTGGTTGCAAGAGAACCCCAACTTCTTTCTTCATTGGGCTTGCCAAAAAAAAGCTCATTTACATACATTAACCGCGCTTTTTATGGCTTCGAAAGCCTCGAAAATGTGGTTTTCTCATCAACTACTTAGTTATTTTGCAGGCACGATTTTTCTTCCGTTTAAGCTGTTGCAAGTTACTGGAGTGTATTTCCAAAAGGTTATTGTTATGCCTAATTTCATGAACAATTAACTTTTTCTGTTTCCGAAAAGTTTTATTATCCAGTTTTTTTGTAAACAATAGGAAATTCAGCGTTTCTAATGACGAAGCAAGAATAATATTGGTATTCAACAATTCATCAATAAAAGCTTCAGATAAAGAAATTTGTTTTTGCAAATTGATTTCATGCATGGGTAGCACGATTTCCGGAAATCCCTGTAAGTGATTCCCTTTTTTTTCCATCACTTTTGTTTCCATATATTTAAATTTCTGGTTAAGTAATATATTTTTTCTGCGCTGGTAATTCTATAATTAGTTCTAAACAACAAAAAGATTAAAATGCCCACGTTCGATCCTTCTACAAATATACAAATAATATAAATCAAAATTAATTTCAAATAATTTAATTTATTATCTGTTACATATTAATTATGAACATTATAAAATATCATTTAAATAATTGTTTATATTCCATGAACAGATATGGCCTTACGAGTAATTATTTTTTTTGAAGCAAATAATTTTGAAACGCATTTTAAACATAACCTACATGCAGTAATTTAGTAAGTTAAAATGGTTTTTCCCCCTGAAAAAACCCTGGATATTAAGCTCTATCTCCGTATTTTAAATTTTTTGGATTTTTAATGTTTTCAGCAAATCCTAAATAAAAGCTATATTTGTTTTGTGATATTTTAATACTTATTTACCATGCTCAGACAAATATACCTTTCTATTTTTATTGGATTATTAATTGGGATTCAAACCAATGCCCAGGAAAAAATCATCCTTGATGCTGATACCGGAAACGAGGTTGATGATCTTTATGCCATTGTACATGCGCTTGCAGCGCCGGAGCTCGATATACTGGCATTAAATGCCACCCAATGGCAACCCAGCCATTGGGCCGTGGATAATACCATGGAAAATAGTTACCGGCTCAACGCTGTTTTGCTAAGCTATATGGATCAAAGTGGAACAATTATTTCAAACCGCGGTGCCGAAGGAAGACTGTATGATTGGGGTACCAAATCAAGACCTTCTCATGCATCTAATTACATTATTGAAAAAGCCCGCGAGACCGAAGATGGGAAAATTACAGTAGTTGCTCTCGGAGCGCTTACCAATGTGGCTACAGCCATTCTTGATGATCCTTTCATAGAAGATAAAATAAAACTTTACTGGTTAGGCAGCTCATACAATCCGCAGACAAAAGTTATGGGCAAAACGGAGTTTAATTGTGTGATGGATATCCAGGCTCTTGAAATTTTATTGAATTCAAATGTAGAAATGCATATCATGCCTGGTAATGTAGCTGCTAAAATGACTTTTGAATGGAAAGAAACCAGAGACAAATTGGAAAGCAAACATGAGCTTGCCGATTTTTTGCTGCACCGGTGGTACACCCACCTCGATGGTGGCAGGCATGAAAGGGTACTTTGGGATCTCGCGCTTATACAGGCCATTATTGACCCTGAAATGGCTGAAAAAATAAAAGTAAATCCAGTCGGACTGCCGGAAGGAAGATCGATTTGGCTTTATACTGATATTGACGCCCAAAAGATGCGCGATGATTTCTTCACACAATTAGAAATTACCCTTCAGGATCTCAAATAATCATCTGTGAAAAGCAGGTAATTAAAGACGTATACTTAAAGTTTTGTGGATTATGTACATGTTACGTAATGAATATACCTGCTCTTGGATATAGCAAATACCCTTATATTGATAATGCCAGTTTTTTACTAAAATTAGCATCACCAAAGAATTATTTCCCTTCCTTTTCTTGCTCAGGTTGGTAATAGAATACTTCTTCAACGGTTTTTCTAAATACCCGTGAAATGCGAAAAGCGAGCTCAAGTGATGGAGAATAATTCCCCTTTTCAATGGCTACAATAGTTTGCCGTGAAGCATCTACCTTATCAGCAAGTTCCTGCTGTGTCATTTCATTGGCATGAAAGCGAAATGTACGAATGTTATTTTGAATATTGCTTTTCCCCATCTTAAATTCCTTTTCGGTAGTAATACAACTGCGACATATTTTCCACGATCTCTGCAAGTAAACCACTGACCGGAAAGGCAATAAAGATGAAATATACCGGATGCCCCAGGGCCAGTAAAACAAAAGCAGGAACGATACCCAGGGAAAATGAAACGTATGCATTGCGTGTGGATTTAAGCTTTATAAGCTTATCCATTTCATCGGATACAGGCTCTTTCTCTCTCGTGGCTATATGATTAATGATATAAAAGATTATATAAATGAGAATTCGCGCAACAATACTTACACCCATAAAAACAAGAAATATTTTACCCCAGGTTTGAAAGTCGGTGGTAAGGTCGAATTGCCCGCTGTTGTGTCGTTGGTAAACAATGAATGCAAAAATACTGGTAATCAGCAGGCCGCTGGCCATATTTATGATGTTTTCTTTTTCTCTGAATGACATGGTATATTTGGTATTTAAGTTTAACTTTTTCAATTTGATAACTACAAAAAAACTTTACTGATGGCATGTTCAACCATTATTTCATCCCGTTTCCTCCGCGCTTTGGATGAGAGGGTGTCCATTGCATCATTTTTACCAGGTTCTACAAAATTTTTAAGTGTTTTTACCACCCTCTGGATATCCTCTTTGGTGTTTTCAATGCCAAGGCTCAGACGGGCCACGCCCTGCAGTTTAAGTTTAGGAAATAATATAAGAACTATTCTTTGCAGTTTTTCCTGAAGGGGTGTTATACCCAACACTCTTTTAACGGTAATGTGCGCACAATGGCAACCAACCCTTATGCCTATGGCCTGCGCCGCAAGGGCTCGCCCCGCGCTGAAAGGCATTTTCTGACCCGCCTGAAATATAATGACCCCTAATTTCTGATCCATAGCAGGATGCTGGGGTTTTGCAACACCATAAAGTTTTACTTTTGGTATACCGGCCAAGTGCATTAAGGCATATTGTGTAAGTTCCTGCTCGCGGTTCTGGATCAGATTCATGCCTGCACGCTTTAAAAGTTGCAGGCTTTTACCCAGGGTAGCTATTCCGGATGTGTTTTCACAGGAGGGTGCAAGCATTATTTGACCATTCAATACACTTTTGCGCATAATAAGAACGCCTGTACCAAAAGGGGCATAGATTTTATGACCTGAAAATGCCATGGCATCAATACCCCAACCTAAAACATCAACTGGGCGGTGGGCAACGAGTTGTGCAGCATCTATAAATATTTTAGCGTTATAGCTATGCGCCAGATGGCAGATTTCAGGGATATTGTTTACCGTACCATATACATTGGAAGCTCCGGTAATGGATACCCATTGGATTTTTTCATTCCCGTCAGGGACGTTATACTTCTTTAGTGTACTTTCCAGTTCGGCTG
>JBEPYD010000132.1:0-9106 GCA_041641575.1 Bacteroidales bacterium | reverse complement strand
TCTGTTCCATGAATCAGGGCGATGATTGGGAAACTTTGTCTGATGACCTAACTAAAGGAGGCAAAAAAGGGGATGTGGCATATGGAACGCTCACCTCCATTCATGAGTCACCGCTACGCTTTGGGCTTATCTATACCGGCACAGACGACGGTCTTGTGCATGTTTCTAAAGACGGGGGCTATTCCTGGGAGAGCATTTCTTCCGGATTACCGGAAAACATGTGGGTAAGCCGTGTGTGGGCCAGCAACCACAAGCTTGAGAGGGTGTACCTGGCACTGAACGGCTATCGCTGGGATCATTTTGAGGCATATTTGTATATTTCTGATGATTACGGGCAAACATGGCAGCGTTTGGGAGAAGATTTACCTGCCGAACCTGTTAATGTTTTCAAAGAAGACCCCGTGAACGAAAATCTGCTGTATGTGGGTACTGATCATGCCCTGTACATCTCACTGGACGGAGGAGATTCTTTCATGACAGCCGGAAAAGACCTGCCCAATGTGGCCATTCACGACCTGGTGATACATCCACGTGAGCTTGACCTGGTATTGGGCACTCACGGCAGGTCCATTTTTATTACCAGTGTAAAGGAAGTACAGCAACTTACAGAAGATATCCTTGAAAAAGATTTACATTTATTTGCCCCTGATCCGGTAAATTTTAATAGTAGTTGGGGCGAGACCTGGAGTAAATGGCTTCCTGCTTCTCAACCCGATGTGCAACTGTCTTTTTACGCGAAGGAAGCAGGAGAAGCAGAACTGAAGGTATACGGAGATGATAAACTGCTGCTCTTTAACGAAACAGCAGAGGTAAACAGAGGATTGAATTATATTTCTTATAATCTTACTGTTAAGCAAGAAGCCCGGAAAGCTTATAAAAAGGCCTTTTTGGAAAAAGAAACTGAAGACTTGATATTAAAAGAAAGTGGGGATGGCAACCTTTACCTCCAATATGGCATCTATACAATTGAGTTGTCACTCAACGGGAACAAAGTGAGAGAAAAGCTTGAGATAAAGAAATAAAAAAGAGTTTACTGCATCAGGTTTAAAAATAAGTTCATGAAAACCATAAAAAAATTAATATTTATATTGGGACTCACTTTTATTTTAAAAGTAATAACATCATGCATTTTCCCGGAAGCTCAGGTTATCTCCTTTTATCCGGAAGACCTCCATATACAACTACTTGATAACAGCACTTACCGGGTTGGGGAAACTGACCACGATACAATTCCCCGCGGGGCTGTAGCATTCAGCCTTCAGATTACAGAGAATATGCCCATGGCAGCGCAATTTGGTAAGGGAATACAACTTTTTACAACAGCAACGGCTACTTCCCCACCCGATCCTGAATACATTATAGAAAATCCGGTAAAAGATATTTATGTTACTACTTTGTTTGATTTAAATACCACCTTTACCAAAGGAACTGATGTTACATCATTATTTTTATTTGGAGACAGGAACCAGTTTTTATACGAAACCCGGGAGACTGCCATTGAGAATCAATTCGTGGATACTTACCCGGAGGTTGCAATCACTTTCGATATGTTTTTACAACCAGCAGTGGAGATTGATAGTGCCCAATTTGTAGTGCAATTGATACTGGAAGATGAAACCACACTTTCAGATACAACAGAAATTATTTATTTGTATTAATGTGAATGAAAAAGCAATTGATTTGTGTTATTGCCGTGGCCATTTTTTACTGTTTACGCTTGAATGCGCAGGAAAAAGAAAGCATAATAAAGTCCTGGCAAATAGAACCCACTTTTAACTTTCGCTTTTTCAACATTTCGGGTGTTGCAGAAGGCGAAACCATTGATTTTCTGAATTATCCTGAATATCCTTCCGGTGAACCTTTTTATTATGCTTTTTTGGGTTTTTCGGGAAAGATTCTCTTTATTAATAGCATAAAAACCGAATTTGAAGCCGGTATTTATGACCATGGCGACCCGGCATTATTGCAATTTAATGCCATCTACTATCCCAAAAAAAATATGGGAATTAGTGCAGGCGCTATGTTATTCAGCTATCTGAGCAATGACTTCTCTTCCTTCCATCAGAAAAAATACCCGGATTTTCAAGGAGATCTGCACGGGAATTTTCAACAGCGAACCCGCTATTATTCTGCTTACTTTGCCGGTGTTGAATTTGGATATCCGGGGAATAAAATGAATGTGTCATTAAAATTACAGGCAGGCATTGGAGGCCATCATTCATTTGAAGAAAAAATCCAACAAAAGCGCATCCATTCAAATTATAAAGAAGTTCTTCATTATAATACTGACTACCATTTATTCCCTGTATTCTATCCTGTATTTGAATTTCAGCAACAACTGATTGATGCGAAAGCTTTAACCATGGGCATAAGCTTCCGTGGAAGTCTTTTTTATACTTTTACAGCTGTTGATTATCAGCGTACCCGTTATCAGTGGACTATTCAGGATCCGGAAGTACTAGAAATTATTTCCAAAAAACACCATTTTTGGAAAGCTGATGGCTCCCTGGGATTTTATCTCCGTTGGTAATTTCTATTCCTTAATCAGTTCTTTGATGCGCTCAATTTGTTTTTGTTTGTTAATCTCACGCAGGGCACGGGCCGTTTTTGTATTGTATGCATGCCCCGAAATAAATTTAATCTGAAGCTTATTCCACTCATTGAGCGAGCCTATCATGTTTCGCTCGTGAAATTCTTTATAAAGGTTGTATGAAACAGGGATAAAGTCACTTCTGCCCAAATAATCAAGGTCTGCATCACAGATAATCTGCTCAAGAAGATTTTTGGGTTCCGGTGGCATTTTTGTGGCCATAATTAATTCACAAATGCGCGTAATCTGCTCTTCTGTGTAGCCATAATCCGGTAAAAATTTTCTTACCAGCAAACATCCCTTCTCCTCATGATCCTGATAGGAGATGGTATGTCCCGCATCATGGAATAATGCAGCAGTTTTAAGTAATAGCATTTCCTCTGCATTGATATTCTCGGCCCACCCGATTAATTCTACCTCGGTAACAACATCTACCGTATGCTTCACATTATGATAGTGCAGGTTTTTAGGTAGCTCATGTTCAAGCATGTCCAGTATTATTTCCTGTATGTCAGTAAACTGAATAAGTTTATACTGGATGTTGAAATATTTATTCGGAGACACGGAGCCCGGGGTATCGGTAAATTGATGTTTCAGTGATTCAACCCGGTAAAGCCCGATATCTCCTTTATATTTAATCGGCAAGCTGCCCGCATTCTCACATTGGAAAAACTCTTTTATGGCTTCATACGTCATGGCAGATACAAGCACTTCGCCCGGATTAGCTGAATTATGTATGCGGCTGGAAATATTTACAGTGTCACCTTTAATATCAAAGTTTTTCATCTTTTTTCCCGAAATGTTGGCTACAACCGGACCGGTATGTACGCCAATACTTATATTCCAGATGAATTTATCGTTATTTTTTTGTTTAATAGTTTTTAAATAATCTGCCATTCGCAGGGCTAAGTGTACAATTTGAACAGGATTGGTAATATTCCGGTCTGGAATTCCTCCCGCACACATATATGAATCTCCAAGAGTTTTAATCTTCAGAACTTTAAATTCATCAACAATTTTATCGAATTCAATAAAAACCCTGTCGAGTGCATCTACATGAACCATTTGGTCTTTTTCCCTGGAAAGCTTTTGAAAACCATCAATACTGGCATAAAGCACTGTAACCATGTTAAACCGGTGCACCATTTCACTTTTTATGCCCATGGTTTCGCCGGTAGAAAAGATTTTTTGGTGATCTACACCATTCATCTTCCGGGTCTCCTTTTTCAGGGATTCATTCTCAGCACGCAACTTTTCAACCAACTCAATGAGTTGTTTATTATTTGTTACCAGTCTCGAGACACGGTCTACCAAATCGGCATCATCATGCATCATGCTCTTATTCTTCGGTTTTACAGGTTTAAAAACAGATTTCGTTCATCGTATACGCTGTTTATTCATTTATGTTTGCTCTACTGTATGAATTTAGAAAATGAATTTAAGATCTTTTAGGTGTTTAATATACCATTATATTACCTGATTTCCCTTCTCTGTTTGAATTTATAAGTAGTTTGCATATATTTGTTTTTACATAAAATTTCAGACAAAAAGATAGCCGGCATGCATGAATTGATCATTGAAGTAAAAGATGCATCAAAAACATATCAAAAAGGAAAGGTTAAGGTTAAGGCTTTACGCGGATGTAATCTTGACATTAAGAAAGGTGAATTTATTGCTATCACCGGCCGGAGCGGATCTGGCAAATCCACACTGTTGAATCTCATTGGTGGACTGGATGTGTTGTCAGAAGGCAGTATAAAAATTGATGGAAAAGAAATGGCTTTGCTACCGGGCAAGAAACTTGCCAGCCACAGAAGGTTCAGGGTGGGTATGATTTTTCAGTCGTTTAACCTGATTCCCTCCTACTCCGCCCTGGAAAATGTTACTTTGGCGCTGGCATTTGGTGGTTATCCCCGCGGAAAAAGAAAAGAAAAAGCAATGGATTTACTTACCCAGGTAGGTCTGTCAGAACGTGCAGGACACAAACCCGCCGAACTTTCCGGAGGAGAAATGCAACGGGTATCCATTGCCCGTGCTTTGGCTAATGATCCGGAAGTTCTCCTGGCCGATGAACCTACCGGAAATCTGGACAGTACTACGGCAAGTGAAGTAATGGGCATCATCAGAGACCTGAACATACAAAAAGGTAAAACCATCATTATGGTAACCCATGATCAGCTTATGGCAGAAGAATATGCACATCGCATCATAAATTTAAAAGATGGAAAAGTTGAGAACATCATTGACAGAACGCAAAATAAAACACTAAATAATGCATAGCTATGGGATTTTCTGATCTGTGGCAACTGGCCTTTCGCAACCTCTGGAACACCCGCTTGCGTAGTATTCTCACTCTTCTTGGGGTAAGTATTGGGATAGGCTCGCTCGTATCAATGGTATCTTTTGGTACGGGTATGGAAAAAAACATCAGGGATACCATTGCCAAACAGGGATTGTTTACACGAATTACCGTATCGGCAGGTAAGATGCCCGACCTTTCTTCGCTTGATAATTTGGAGGAAACCATGTCCGGTTTTGATTCTGTACCCCAAAAAATATCCGACTCTTTGCTACAGGTTATCCGGGGGTTCGATGAAGTTGCCATGGCATATCCGGAGATTACCTTTTCTGGAAAAGTGGCATACAATGGCAACGATAAGAAAGTAAATGTACAGGCAGTACCGGAGGAACTTGCCAATGATAAAAAAGCGCTGAACCTGCTCAGTGGTCGTTTTTTTAATTCAGATACTGTTTTTGAAGCTATTCTGAGTTATGGAATACTCGATGATCTCGGGATTAAACTTAAAACTGATGAAAAAACACAGTTAACAAAAGAGGACTCAGCAAAAAACCTGGCACTACTGACACCGGAAGAAATTCTGGGAGACACCATATTGTTAGCCACGGCTGTGCTGAACCTTCCGGGGAATAATTTTAATCCCCTAATGATGATGGCAAGCAGAAGCTTCCAGCGCGCACCATTTTCAGAACACCAAACGCCTTTTATTATCAGGGGAATCAGAGACAAAGAATTTAATTTCAGCCGTTCCATTTTCAGTGCAGAAATACTTGTACCCATGGAAACAGGAAGAAATCTTCCCCGGGCATCTTTCAACAATGTATGGGATTACCTGGATAGTGATAAAAAACGCGAAAAAGGTTATGATGTGGTAAATGTAACGGCGAACGATATGGCTGAAATAACGCCCCTGATAAAAAAAATAAAAGGGCTGGGGCTTTCTGTTTTTAGTTTTTTTGATCAGTTTGAAGAAATTAAACGTTCCTTTCTCATAGTAAACTCTTTGTTGAGCGTGGTGGGTACCATTGCACTTATTGTGGCAGCACTTGGAATTGTAAACACCATGGTAATGTCGGTAATGGAACGCACCCGTGAAATTGGTATTATGATGGCCATTGGTGGAGCCGAAAGCGACATTCGCAAGATATTTTTACTTGAAGCTTCGGTAATCGGCCTCGTGGGTGCATTGTTTGGACTGCTACTGGGCTGGATTGTCACCCGCATTGCCAACGCCGTAATGAATACCCAAATTATGCCAGCCGGGGAGGAGCCGGTGAATTTGTTCTACTTTCCATGGTGGCTGATTTTAGGAGCCATTGCATTCTCAATTCTGGTGAGTGTGGTTTCCGGTTTGTACCCGGCATCAAAAGCCGCTGCCACCGATCCTGTAAAAGCCCTGCGCCACGATTGATTCAGCCATTATACTCTTTTCCGGAGAGGGCTACTGATATCAGTTCAGGGGTATTACGTACATTAAATTTATCCAGCAGGTTTGCACGGTGTTTATCGATAGCTTTTGTACTAACATGAAGTTTTTCAGCAATTTCAGATGTCTTTTGACCTTCTTTAAGCAGGTGAAGCACTTCTTTTTCGCGTGGCGTAAGCTTTATGGAAGATTTACTTTGTTCAGGTAAAGATACTTCCGCTATTGCAGGCCTGTTAAATGTACAGGTAACAGAGTGATAATGCCGGAGAATTCCACTTAAGAGCAAAGGCTTACTGCAGTTAAAGCCTGCAGTGTATCTTAATTCCGGCTGCTCTTCCGGTTGGATATCATTACTAAAATCCGTAAAAAAATGAAGCGATTCAATGTCAAATATATCCGATGGCCCCTTTCCTATCCATTGGTCCCGGGAAGTATTGGTATAATTGATGAGTGTGTCATTTACACAGGAAATTTTATCATCCCGGATCATTAGCGCAGGATTATCTAAGGTAGATATAAACTTCTTCATATCAAGAAATCCGGAGGCGTTGCTTTTTCCAGCTTTTTTGAGGCGGGCCTGCACGGTAAGCAGCAGCTCATCGAGCTTAAAAGGTTTTGTGATATAGTCATCAGCACCCATATTCATTCCCTGCCTGATATCTTCATGTGATGTTTTTGCCGTGAGGAAAATAAAAGGTGTGTGGCTTAAAAGATCTGTTTGCTGAAGCATTTCTAAAACCTCGAAGCCGTTTTTACCTTCCATGGCAATGTCGCAAATCACCAGGTCCGGTTCATAAGTAAGCACTTTCTTTAATCCGCTCTCGCCATTTTCTGCAACATCAACATTATATCCACTTTCACTCAGGAATAAACCTGTGAGTTCCCGAATATCTTTATCATCTTCAATAATGAGAATTTTTTTTTGAGACGTATCCATCCTGGCATCGGTTATTATTGTATATAGATACAAATAACTTATGAAGAAGGTTCAGTATCCTTATTCTTAACGGAAATAATAATATCAATGAGCTCTTTTTGGTTTAAAGGTTTTGCCAAATGACCATCGCAACCGGCTGCACGTGCTTTTTCCTTATCCTCACTCATGGCATACGCTGTTTGGGCGAATACAGGGGTAGCTGGTTTCAGATTCTTTATTGCCCGGGTGGCATCATAACCGTTCATTACAGGCATTTTTATATCCATCAATACCAATCCAATATCTTCCCTTGTACTAAACATTTCAACTGCCTCCTGTCCGTTGCGTGCATGGAGAAAATTCAGGTTTAATTCAGACAAAAGCTCTTCGATATAGATGTAGTTGATTTCTTCATCTTCAGCCACAAGTACTGTAAAAGTGTTTTGGTTTTCCATTTTTTTCGTAGTTTCAGATTTAGAAATAATATTGTTCTTTTGTATTTTTTCACTGTAAGGTAAAGTAAAGAAAAATGTAGTGCCTTTGCCTACTTCCGAAACAAACCATATTTTGCCTCCCATCAGCTCAACCAGGCTCTTTGTTATGGCAAGTCCTAAACCTGTTCCGCCATAATTTCTGGAAAGGGTATGCTCAGCCTGGGTAAATCGCTGAAAAATTATAGGATAAAATTCCTGCTCGATCCCAATACCAGTATCCTCCACGAAAAAAGTTAAATTTTCTTTTTCGTTCATCCTATATCCAAAAGAAATTTGCCCCTGGCTGGTAAATTTAAAAGCATTGCTAAGTAAGTTTGTAAATATTTGTTTCAGTTTGGTTTGGTCGGCCTCAATCAATGCCAGAGAATCAGACAAAGCCTTTACAGGGAAAAGACTAATGGCTTGTTCTTTAGCCCTATGTTCAAATAAAGTAAAAGTTGTCATTACCAGATCATTTATATTAAATACTTCGGGTGATAATACAAACTGACCTGTTTCTATTTTTGAAATATCAAGAATATCATTTACAATGGAAAGCAACTGATGGCTGCTCTGTACCACAATCTTTGAGTAATAAGCTCTTTTTTCAGGGGTAAGGTTATCTTTGGCCAGAAATTCGGTAAAACCCACAATTCCGTTCATGGGGGTACGGATTTCATGACTCATGTTGGCAAGAAAAGAAGACTTTAATTTATCGCTCTCTATGGCTTTTTCTTTTGCCTTAATTAAGGCTTCTTCAGTAAATTTCCTGTGGAGGGCAAGGGAGAAAATATAACCGAGTTCCTCCACTACAGAAACATCCTTGCGGGTATAATCTCCCTCCTTATTGGCCAGAATTATTTCACCCATTACGTTACCATCAATGATTGCCGGCACAGCAAGAAAATTATCAAGCGGTAGCTTTTCTTCATACTCTGCACGATATGCAGCATGAGATTTAGGAGTGTTTGTAAAAAAGCTTTTGCCTGTATTCAACGCTACTCCCCATAAGCTTTTGTAACCATCAGCTTGTGGAAGCCGGGTAAAATGTGGATCAATTTCCTGTTCTCCCACGTGATATCCAACATTCTCACCGGTATCAGGGTCTATGGACGAAACAAACCCATAACTGCTCCCGGTTAAATCTAATGCCACCTCATATACCAGGTTGGCTATGGCTGGAATAGAAAGATTCGGTTCAATTAGTTTACGGGAGATTTTGGCAATTGCTGAAGAAAAACGTTCACTTTCTTCTGCCTTTTCCTTTGCCCTTAACAACTGATACTGGTACTCCTGTTTCTCAACAATTTTCCATACCGTATCCATGAGCAAATTTACCTGTATAACATCATCCCCGGTAAAATCATCCTTCTTGTCAGTTAACACCAGTAATGCTTTAACC
>JBEPYD010000131.1:0-9115 GCA_041641575.1 Bacteroidales bacterium | reverse complement strand
GAGGCAAAAGATAAAATTGAGCGCTTTGATTATCGAAAAGAGGAAATAAAAGAGCGGGATTTACAAGTATTTCTGTTGCATAATGCTGCAGAAGTGAATTTTAGGAAAAGTTCTGATGGAGGGTTATATTCGAGTAAAAAATATGTAAGAAATATTGCACGTCAAAATAATGCAAACACCGCATTCGAATTAGCCGAAAGCCTCAAAGGACAAACCTGGGAATAATGGAATTGCGTTTGGTAACAATTCATATACCCATCCGCCTTATGCTTCAGGTGCTTATTTTAAAGCAAATAATTTCATTTTTTTTGTGCCATGGGAAAACACTACGCCAGAATTTTCTTAAATTGCTAAGAATGAATATTAAACCCATAAAAATTAAACTATGACAGGTTCAGTAATAGGCGACATCATTGGCTCAACATATGAGTTCAACCCAACAAAGGACTACCATTTTCAGCTTTTCACAAAAGAAATGACATATACGGATGATTCGGTATTGACATTTGCTGTGATAGATTCTCTTTTGAATAAAAATCCATTTGACAAATCAATTCATAAATGGGGAAATGATTATCCCGGGCGTGGCTATGGATATAGGTTTAGCCAGTGGTTAGCGGACAGAAATCCCAAACCGTACAACAGTTTTGGAAATGGTTCAGCCATGCGGGTTAGTCCGGTAGGATTGGTTTTGCCTTCCAAAATACAGGTGTTGAAATTTGCCGAATTGTCTGCCGAAGTTACGCACAACCATACTGAAGGAATAAAAGGCGCCCGGGCTGTTGCTTTGGCCGTGCATTTGGCTTGCCAGGGGCTGGATAAATCAGATATGAAAAAGGAAATTGAAAGGGAAACCGGTTATGATTTATCCAAAACCTACCAACAAATTCATTCCGATTATGCGTTTAATGAAACCTGTCAGGGCTCTGTACCGGAAGCATTGACAGCGTTTTTTGAAAGTACAGATTTTGAATCAGCAATTAGATTAGCCATTGCATTGGGCGGCGATGCTGACACACAAGCATGCATTGCTGGTGGAATTGCAGAAGCATATTATAAAGAAATTCCACAGGTTTTTATTGACAAATGTCTGCCATTGCTAACAGAAGAGATGAGGACGCTGTTAAAACGGCTATACAAAGATTACAAATTAGAAAAAAGCCCATTGGCCGATAGGATGGAAAGCGAAGGTTTCGGAACTTTTACACCTATTGATGGAATGGATGTAACTTACGAAGAAGAAATCATCAGCGAAGAAGAACACAAGCGGAGAAGGAAAAACGGGGAGTAAGATTGTTCATGCACATATGGGTGTGAACTCAGAAAACAATTCATTTGATTCTTTTATCTCTCCAATTGGAATATACTCGCAGACATCTGAATATTCGGCCCACATTTTCTGTACCGCTACATTTGTATGTGCTAATTCCATTGCCTCTTTTGATTTCCAACCAAACACTTCTATTATTGTTCCATCTTTTGCCTCCATTATAATTGACTTTCTATTTGAAACCAATCCTTCGTTAGATAAAATTTCCCAATGATTTTTCATCAAATCTACCATTGCCTTTTTTTTACCTTCAAACGGTTTATATCCAACAATTACAATTCTTTCCACGATTGTTATTTCTTTTTTATAATATACATACAATATTTTATCTCTGATTTGTGTCCAGATTCTTTATCCTCGTATTTGTAGATCAACGAAGAATCATTTAATATCTCAAAGTCAATGTCAGAATTTTCAATCGTGTTTTTAAGAATACTCACTTTTTTTCCTGTATCTTGAATGCAAATGCAAATCAGTCCGTTTTTATTTATCCGTTTTGCGATTTTATCAATCAGATTAGTCTCTCGTTTTAAGTCTCTTTTCTCAAAATGGAACATTGAATCAAGCAACACAATATCAAAATCCTGGTATTTGTCAAATGCATAAATATCTCCTGCCAATCCAGTTAAATTTAATCCTACACGTTCTGATACAGAAATCATTTGGTCAATGCCTACTTTGGAATTATCAATCCCGGTTACCTTGTATCCAAGTCTGGCCAGGGAAATCGAATCTCTACCTTGCCCACAGCCTAAATCAAGGAGTTTACCTTTTGGCTCATATTTTTTGAAAAAATCTATCAGCTCGGGATATGGTTCTCCAAATAAATCCTCAGTTTTGTAATACGTATCGTAATCTGCCATTTATTATCTGAAATTTGTCAATTGTAGCGGTGTCCTTGCATGCGTAAATCGTACCGCCCAAACTATCCAGTTACTCCAGCCACTGTTAAAAACAACCAATGTACGAAAAACTTCAAAATTATCAAAGTGCGGGTGGTATGAGCTATCATGCCTTGTTAGCACACGTACCTTATTCATTTCTAATTATTTATACTTAAATCTTATTTTTTAAAGTTATCAATTTTTTTAATGTGTCATTATCCAGGTTATTTGAAATTGAGTTATCAACCATAATTTCAATATCTATCTCTGTAATCCAGTTTACTTTTAAAGTCCTGTTTGTCTTATTAAATCCTATCACTTCGCAATTTACTATTTCTCCGTGTTTTAACTGATTTTTTGCTTTTTTAAGTTTCTTCCGGTATTTTGGAGCATATGCTTGTTTATCAATTGTTAAGACGGATTTATACTTGCCTTTTACTAATAATTTAACTGTTTTACTTTCTGATTGTCGGATAACCTTGGCCCATATTGTTTGTCCAAGTAATTCTTGCGGTTTTCCTATTTGCCAATCTATTTTTTCTCTATTATTACAGAAAATGGGTTGTCCATTTTTGTTGAGTTCCTGATAAACTGTTGTTATTTCTTGTCCTAATTCGTAATCGTTTATTTTCTCGTTAGCCGCCAACTGAGATTTATGTAACAATCCTGTTATTGAACCACATTTCCAGTTAAAATGAAATCCAATGTCTATAAATAATCCATAATCAGTTATTTTGATTATCAGTCCTTTGTATTCTTCTCCAATTATCAGTTCTGCTTTTTTGAATTGAGGTAATTCTCCGTTTAAGATTATTGCAATTGGGTCTTTGTCTATTTTGTGAATTTTACAGAAAAATGTTTTATCTATCAAGGTGGGAGCAATTGCTGTCCAGGATTCGGTATCAAAATATTTCCACGGCATATGATAAAAGGAAATATACGAGTATAATCCTTTAACTTTTGTCAGGAATCCGAATTCTTTTAGCTCGACAATCTTAAATGGAAGGGTTTCAAAATTATCTCTATGAATCTCGATTTCATTCAGCCGTTCGGAAATCCAATCATTTTTATCAGAAATTCCAAATTTTTCTTTTATTCCATTTATTAAAAAATCAAAATTCATCTCTAATAATTTGCAGGGTGTTTGTTCAGTATGTGTGCTAACGTTTGACAATATGAAACGGTTGGGTTTTCGGGCTGCGTTCTTGTCCACCGACAAGAAAGCTGAAGCGAGAACCAAACCCTCGCAAACCACTGAACCCCAACTGTTTTATATTGTGTTTGTGCCTTGCATGAGCAAGCACACCCGTTCCAAAGCTCATTAAAAATTGAAAAATACAAATTTTTAATGTTATAACCGTCAGATTCGGGTTAATTTTATCCTGGGAATGAACCGACCAAAATGGAGCTCACTAAAACCGGGTTACATCCCAATGGTGGAACGCTACAATTCTATTTCACCCGATTACAAAAACGCGTTATTTCCTGTGATTTAGTGCTCCGACCAAAGCTGCGAGATAAATAGTGAGAGGTTCTCCGATAGGCTTTTGCCTATCGGCGGTCTACTCAATTGGTGGCTGGCTTTTTTATAAGTCTATTTTGGTTTTTAATTCTTTTGTTTTTATAACCGTTACAACTTCTTTGTGTAAACTTGCTAATGCTGTATCATGTATTATATCAGCTGAGTATTTTTGACCATCCGCTCCTTCTTTGTCAAATGTCGCTGTCGCATCAGAAACTAAAAAAGTATCATATCCATAATCTCCTGCCATTCTTACTGTCGTAGATATACAATGGTCAGTTGTCAAACCAACTATTACGAGTTTTTTTATATTGGATTTATCGAGTTGTTGTTTCAAATCTGTCCCAATAAATGCACTATGTACATTCTTTTTAATTATTTGCTCTCCATCAATTGGCTTAATTATGTCTTGAAACTCATTACCGATTTTTCCTTCAACAAATTTTGATTTAGGATTGGTTGAACAGTGCTGAATATGAAAAATTGGCAAATTATTTTGTCTCCAAAAATCAAGGAGTTCCCTTGCATTAGTCTCTGCTTCAGGATTGTTTCTGCGTCCTCTCCAGTATTTAACGTCTTCATCTTCAAATCCCTTTTGTATATCAATCAGGATTAAAGCTGGTTTGTCTTGTTTTGTCATAAATGTTTTTTTGTGTTAATTTTTAGTCAACCAATTTTAGAACCGAGGTCCATGTTACCACAGCTTGCCACCAACGTTCCTTCTATATCGGTAGTTGCCGATTTTAAAGTACATCATGATCAAGTTGCACGTAAGTTACAAAAAAGCCTCGAACCTTCCAAAACACACATCACTCGGCAATTACCGTTGATAGCATGTTAGCAAAATGTGCCTTCTAATAATCTGCTATCAATGATTCGTAAGGTATTTTTAACGTGTCATGCAATTTACGAATCATCTGTAAAGACAATTTACGTTTCTTGCTTAAAATCTCAGAAACTCTACTCTTGTACCCAATTACTTTAGCTAAATCACTTTTCTTCATATCCATTTGCTCCATGCGAAACTTTATCGCCTCAATCGGATCGGGTGGTCCTATCGGATAATGCTCATCTTCGTATTTCTCAATCAAGATGCTCAATATCTCCGCTTCATCTCCTTCGGGAGAATCAATCGGGGCATCAAAAATCACCTCAAGTCTTTCTAAAGCTTTTTGGTAATCATTCTCGTTTTTAATCACTTTTATATTCATAGCAATCAAATTTGTTCTGGGTCAATTTTATCATAATCTGTATGCGTACCAATGAATCTAATAAAAACCCACTGTCTCAAATAGTTTATTTGCGTTATCAGTCTATACTTGTTACCGCATATATTAAATACAACTCGTCCAGCTTTTAAAATACTCGCTTTGGGATATTCATTTTTAATATCAGTCGGATTTGTCCATTTAGCTTTGCTTGCTTCTTTGTACCATGTTTTTAACTGATATTCTGAATCGCTATGCTTTTCCCAAAAATCTCGAAGTATCTTTTTAGCAACTACTCTCATAAATTCTTTATCCATCTACTGGCAAAGATAGTAAAAAAGTTACCAATACGGTAATTTGTTGGTGATTTTTTTGTTGCACGATGTTCTCTTGGCATTTTTGCTAACGGATTGGCATTTCAAAGCGATTTCCTATCAAACCGTTGCAATGATTATTAAATGTAACTACCTTAATTTCAGTACTATCTACCAAATGTTTTATTTACTGTGTGTGTGCCTTGCATGAGCAAGCACACCCGTTCCAAAGCTCATTAATATATGAAAAATACAAATTTTTAATGTCAAAAGCGTAAGAATCGGGTGAATTTTATCCAGGGAGTGAACTGACCAGTGGGAGCTCACGAAAAGCGTTTAAAGAAACGGGGTTACATCCCATTGGTGGAACGTTGCAATTCTATTTCACCGTTACAAAAATTCGTTATTCCCTCTGATTTAATGGAACTGCAGGTCGGGAATACCCACCCATGCCTACGGTGGTCCCAACCAATGGTGCGGTATAAATTGTGAGAGGCTCTCCTATTGGCTTTTGCCTATCGGCTGTCTATCGATTGTAGCCAGTACTTAACTTTCTATTTAAAATAATCCTTATCATATCTTTCAAGGTTTTTAAGTTTCCATTCTGCACCTTCCAAGAATAATGGATGTGGCGCATTTACATCCCATTCACCCAGTTTCTTCAATAATGACTTTGTTTTTTCTATGTTTTCTAAGCTTATGTCATTTTGTTCTGAGATGTCATCCGCTAGATTAAATAACATTGGTAATCTATCAGGTAGTCTAATTAGTTTCCAATTATCCTCAATTATACACGCTCCGATTGTAAAACGCCACATCAGTGTTCTGTCGGGGAATTGATTGTTTTTTTTATTCAGATAATCTTTGATACTGATTCCATCAAAATTGAATTCTTCAAGGTTTGAAACACCTGCATAGCTTAAAAATGTCGGCACAATGTCATATGATACAATCGGGGTTTTCAATTCGGGAATTTGATTATTAATCATTGGAACTTTTATAAAGAAAGGCACTCTTATTCCACCTTCGAATAGCGTTCCTTTTTGTCCATTGAATGGTGTGTTTGTCGAGAAATTATTGTCAACAGGACCTCCATTATCGCTTAAAAACACAATAACTGTGTTATTAGAAATACCATTTAATTCAATTGCATCAATTATCTTTCCAACGTTTTCGTCTAAGCTATGAACCATTGCTAAATAAACCCTTCTCTCATATTTTTCAATGTGCTCATACATAGCAACATGCTCTGGTTTTGCTTGTAATGGCGTATGTGGAGCATTAAATGATGCGAAAAGAAAGAATGGCTCTGCTTTGTGGCTATTGATGAATTCAACACATTCATCACCAGTATCATCTGTTATGTATGAAATTGAAACGGGTTCTGCTTTATAATTGCACTCAATGGGGCGTTTGTAGTAATTATCATTTGAGTCTATTTCGAAATAATCATGGCCTCCATTTGTGTATCCCCAGAAAAAATCAAATCCTCTATTTAAAGGGTGAAATTGTTCTTCCTCTCCAAGATGCCATTTACCAATTAATCCATTTACATATCCTAAATCCTTTAAATAATCAGCAAGAGTATTTACTTCCGTATTTAATCCAAGATAAGCAGGGTCAAATCCGGGTTGATTGTGTTCTATGTTATTATCATGTCCGAAATATACTTGGTTACGACCTGTAATAAGACCAGCTCTGGATGGACTGCAAACGGAGGATGTAACATATCCATTTCTTAAAACCGTAGCCGATTTTGCTAATTTATCAATATTTGGTGTTTGAACTTCCTTGCTACCAGTATATCCTAAATCACCATACCCTAAGTCATCCGCAAGAATTATAATGAAATTAGGTTTATCTTGTGAATAAATGTTACTTATCAAAAAACCTGTAAATAATATTGTGCTGATTCTTTTCATTCCTTTTTAGTTCTTAAACTCTTCGTTCTTTATTGTGTGTGTGCCTTGCATGAGCAAGCACACCCGTTCCAAAGCTCATTAAAATCTGAAAAATACGAATTTTAAATGTAAAAAAGCGAAAGGTTCGGGTGAATTTTATGCAGGGAGTGAAACGGCCTATCGGAACTTACGACTACCCTTAAGAAAAATATATTAGATATGAGTAATAACCTGAGGTAGGTTATATTTCTTGTTTGGATTATTTTCTTTACATTTGAAATGCTTATGCTATTATGGGCCACTAAAATGCCTTAATGAAACCTTCAGCGGATACCATTTATGATTCTGAAATCTTAAATCATATTTATAATGATAGCGGCCGCAAAGGAGAGTTTATTGCGATGCGCTTTCGTTGGTTTCTGGTAGTCCTTATTTCTATTCTGATTGCCCATATGTACATCAAAGGGATGAAAGAGGAAGCTATCTATTCCATTTTTCCTGTTGCGATATTCGGTGTGTATAACTTTTTTTTGCTGCACCTTCTTAAAAAACAGAAAATCCCACAGTGGGTACGCTATGTTTCCACCACCATTGATATTAGTGTGCTGTCTCTCCATGTTTTTAATTATGCCCGGTTGTTTGACCCAATTGCTGTTGCAACTGCAGCCTCACTCTTTTTGTACCCGATATTGATGTTTCTTGCTGTTCTCAGGTATGATCGCAAACTTATTTTGTACAGCACCGGCCTTACCCTGTTATTTTTTAATATCAATTATTATTTGTTCCGGAACCAGTTATCACCAGAAATCATGGACAAAGTTGTATCCTCCAATGCAGCCGGACAACTATATAAATCGGGGTACCTGCTTTTTTTAGGGTATTTATATACCCACATACCTGAATTATTGGTGCGCATGCTGGCAAAACAGAAAAACCTGTACAATGAAAAAAACAAAACAGAAATTGCCCTTGTCCGCGAACAGGAAAGGGTAGCAACAGAAAAAGAAGTAAACGACACCCTTAGCCAGTTAAACTTTACGAAAGATAAGTTATTTTCAATTATAGGTCATGACGTAAAAAACCCTTTTTCTGTTATTCACTCCCTTTCTAAAACCCTGGTCGATCAAAAAGACAGCCTGGAGAAGGATGATATCACGGAAGCCTTGCAAAAAATACACGCTACCTCTGGAAAGGGGCTCGATTTGCTTCAAAATCTGTTAAACTGGTCACGTGTTCAGCGAAGTATTATTCAACCGCAACCAGGTATTGTTGATATTTACCCCCTTGCTTTTGATGTTATACTTATGTTTGAAGAACAGGCTGCTGAAAAAGCAATAACCCTGAAGAATGATATTCATAAGAAACATCAGGCATTTATCGATCGGGAGATGATCCATACAGTGTTGAGGAATATTATCTGCAATAGCATTAAGTACACGCGGCCATCAGGAAAAATAACGGTCAGAAGCAGGTGTGAAAATGAATTTCTCTGCATAGAAGTAGAAGACACCGGCACAGGAATGCCTGAGGCTACGCTCAATGCGCTCCTTACAAACAAGGCATATGTCAGTACGCCGGGTACGATGAATGAAAAAGGCACCGGCCTGGGCATGATGATTGTAAAGGACTTTATTCATGCCCTTGGTGGAAACATACAGATACAGTCTGCCCCTGGGAAAGGAACAACCATTGGCATCTTCTTACCCCGAAAAGCTGTTAAAGATATTTCAAAAACCTGATATTGCTCACTGGCATCGGAGTCTGAAATGCAGGGCTGCAATTACAACATTTCAAAGCGAACTTTTCAGCGAGACCTGGACGATTCCGCTCTCTTTACGACACTAATATACAAAATTGCCCTCACAGAAATGAATTTTACATCCATTTTGAAGCCCGATAGCCACAGGCCACCGAATTCCTTAAAGATTTGTTGCATGCTGTAAGGAAAAAGTATGT
>JBEPYD010000130.1:0-9253 GCA_041641575.1 Bacteroidales bacterium | reverse complement strand
CATTATTTCTGACATATTCCAATTATAACCATCAAAGTTTACCGTGTTTGTATATTGGATGACGACAGCATCTATATCTTTATGATATTTAGCAATCGTTTGGTATCCCGGTATCAAGCCTGTATGCTCATACTCATAAACAGAGGAATAGATTTCCTGTTCTTTTTTATCTCTAAAGACAGAGCCATCATTTAATGCCCGGATAAATTTGCTCAAATCTTCTGCTGTTGCCAGTATTGAGCCTACATTATTCGTTTTTAGATCCATATCATAGCCTACATAATAACCGCTCATTACATCATCAATGTTTACCTCTTCAATTGAGGCAAAAGTGTGCTTTAAATTGAGTGGATTTAATATTTCTGTTTGAATGTATTCGAATTTATTATAACCCAGAACCTGGTTCATTATTCTGCCAAGTAATAAGTAATTGGTGTTGGAATATTCATAATCTTCATTGGGTTTAAAGTTTGCAGGTTTATTTAAAACCAAAGTAAGTTGTTCATCTTCGGTTTCTTTTGGAGCTGCCCAATACATATAGGTGTCGGTAAAGTTTGGAATACCACTTCTATGCCTAACCAACATGCGCAAAGTTATTTTATCAGAATATTCTATTTTGCCTTTCAATTCGGGTAAATAGTCTGAAAGAGTATTGTCTAATGATAATTTCCCGTCCCGGGCCAATTTAGCAACCGCAACCGCATTATATAATTTACTCACGCTTGCAATTTTAAATAATGAATTGGGATCAGTTGGAATTTTGTTTTCCCTGTTTTTGTAGCCTGAAGAATATAATTCGGATTGATTTCCTGTTTTATTTACACAAACAATAATCCCATCAAATCCATAATCTGTAGCCATATTAACTTGTTCCTGAACTGTGTTTGGAAGAGGCTTTATCCAGGCTTTTACAACAGGCCCCGGGACAAAATACAGTGAGATTATTGTACCCAAAAGCAATAAAATTCTAATTATCCATCTTGATTTATTTTTCATCATTTTATTTTCTGCTTGCTGCTGTTTATAAAATAGCCACAAGGTTCCGGGAAGCCTTGTTTGGTAATCCCATGTGCGAGTTTCTTTCCCGCGGGGTAAAAATGCCGGGGGAGGTATTATCCCCGAAACCCACTCACATGCCAAATATGGAATGAGGCCATTTTGGGTGCTGGTTATTTGTTCCAAATTATTTGGTGCAATTCTCAAATTTACTGAAATTTAATCAGTTTTGTCTTAATTATCGGATAAGAACTATTCGAAGATGAGTATTTTAGGCTTGCTCAGAACTTTAGGATGCCAGGATTGACGGATGCACGGCTCACCCATTCCAAAAAATAAGATCCAATGGAAAAAATTTCAATTTCAACTCAATTATACATTTAAGTTTTAATTTCCAAACCGAATTTTATAAAACAGAGGTAAAAATATCTATGACAATTTAAAAATTACTACTAAAAACAATGTCACAACAGGGATAATATCCTATACCGCCCACATTTTGATAATTTGGAAGTAAGTTCGTACATTGGTTCTTTTTAACAATGGCTGGTGCAACTGGATATCTTGAACGGTACACCTCTATTTGTCAGCGCGTTGTGGGATTAATTAAACTAAATTTTGATCGATTATGAAAAATATATTAATAACTGGACTGATTTCACTAACTGCATTTCAATGCCAGAGTCCAAAGCAAACAGATAGAGAAGAGCTTCCGTTAAAAGTTGTCGAGACAATTGAAAAGCGTATTATTAATGGAGTTACACCAGGTATGGCAATCGCTTTGATAGACTCATCTGGCACCCGCTATTTTAACTTTGGAAAAACTGAAAAGAATGGAAAAGTAGTAGATGAAAATACAATTTATGAAATAGGTTCTATTACAAAAGTATTTACAGGAATAATGCTGGCAAAACAAGTCTTAGATGGGGATGTCAAAATGGATGATGGCGTGAATGGCTTACTTCCTGATAGCATTGATATCCCTGTCATGGGTGATGATGAAATTACTTTGGGAGATCTAAGTGATCATACCTCTGGCCTCCCTAAAATGCCCTTAAATTTTAAACCGGCCAATCCACAAAACCCCTATGCTGACTACTCAGTTAGGCAGATGTATGAATTCATTGAGAATTACCAACCCACCCGGGAAGTTGGTAGTGAATATGCTTATTCAAATCTAGCAATGGGACTTCTAGGACATGTCCTTGCAAATAACAAAAATACGACTTACGAAAAAATGCTTATTCAAACTATAGCTGATCCATTGGGAATGGATGATACCAGAATTGAGCTTACCGAAAGAATGAAAGAAAATTTGGCTCTCGGACATAGGGATGAAAAAGTAGTTGAGAATTGGGATATTCCTACGCTTGCGGGTGCCGGAGCCATCAGAAGTTCAGCGTATGATATGGCTAAATTCATATCTGCTAATCTTGGTTATGAGAATACTCCATTAACTGAGCCCATGAAGCTATCGCAAAAGATAAGGCATGATAAGGCAGGTGATATGTCAGTTGGCAAGGCATGGCATATCAAGACAGGAAAGGATGGTGATATAATCTGGCATAATGGTGGAACAGGAGGTTACAAGGCTTTCGCCGGGTTGGTAAAAGAAACTGGTAAAGGTGTTGTGATCCTAACAAATTCAGCTAAAAGTGTCGATGATATTGGTTTTAAGTTACTCGATCCTGGATCTGAATTAGCAGACATTAAATTCAGTAGCGATGCCGTTGAGCTATCCGAATCCACCCTTTCCAAGTATGTTGGTGTGTATGAATTACATCCAGCTTTTAAAATAACAATATTAAAAGAAGATAAGCAGTTGTTTTCCCGGGGTACTGGAGAAGAAAGATTGAAAATATATCCGGAAAACGACACTACATTTTACTTTACTGGTGTTGATGCTAAGATTTCATTTCAACTAAAACAGGGTCTTGTTGAGAGTTTAGTGCTTATTCAAAATGGGAAAGAAATGGTAGGCAAGAAAGTTAAATAGAAAACACATCCCGATCGAGTACACTGCCCTCCGCATCAATTTCATGTGGTTCATTGCCTGTATGTACTATGGCTTCTGCTGACTTCTACCATTACCATCCGCCAGCTGGCGGATAGGGAGACCTCCCCTGAGGTTGTTCCGTATAGTGGGGATAAGTGCATTGCATTATCCTTCAGTCAATTCCTGCTACATCTTCTAAGCAAAAGTTGTTTGCAGGGATTGGTATGGCCCCGCCAAATGAGCGGGACAGGTTGTGCTACTAACCCACTCTGCTTAGCCTTGTATATAGTTTGGTTCACTTTGTTCGGTTCTGTTCGTCAGTACCAACCTTTATTTATATCTCTTTTATCTTTAAAGGCATTCATGAGGGGTTATCGCCGTTGTAGTCCTGTTTACTTACCCCCTGTTGTCAATAACAACGGGCTTGAAGCTTACAATTGGGCTTATCTCTCCACACTATCGCTTCATTGAGATAAGGTTCAATCAGCCCAAAGGAGAATATACCCATATAGCTAATGGTTTTTTATAATGTATTCGTCAGATCCTTTTGTTCGGGTTGGATTCATCTTTGAATGGCCTCAAGAAACAGTTGTATTTGCTTTTTTATTGACTTGGATTATTGTGCCAGTCTCATATGACCTGGTCACCATCCGAAAAATTCATAAAGCAACAACCATTGGCGTTGGTTTCACATTCCTGTCATTCATAATAATTATCGCTATTGTTTTTTCACCCTTGATGGAAGGAATAACTGAGTTTTTATATGGAAGTAATTAAAACCAAAAGCTAACATTTCTGGAATTATGGAACAGTTGAGCCCATGAAATACTGGCTCAATTGGGTTTGAATTCATCTTGGGCTTAACCATGGCTAATCTATCGTGTATGCTATGGGGATTGAATGTCCTATGTATATCTTTTCCAGTGTTTTTAGCTTCTGTTTTTGGGAATCGTTTTTAACTTTATCATCATACAATTTTTAATGATTAAAGAAAAATCTCAAAAATACTGGTTTTCGGTGGCTTGTCAACCACCAAATGCCAGTTAGGTTAAGTTCAACATGCGGTATATTTTATAAAGGTTTAGCTTCGCTGAGCTCCTTTCAATCAGTTCAGCGGTATTCGGTGGTCCGGTCGCGAAGAGCAACTTTATTTATTTTCACTTGTTTCTATGATTTCAACTCCAAGAATATACTAATCATTAGAGAAAATAAGATGCAAATACAACGAAATACGATTTTAATAACCGGAGGTAGTTCAGGAATAGGTCTTGCTTTGGCGGAGGCTTTAATTATAGCTGGGAACAATGTAATTATTTGTGGTAGAAGTGAAAAAAAGCTAATTGAAGCACAGCAAAATATTCCAGAATTGCATTTTTATGTATGTGATATTTCGGAAAGGTCTCAGCGTGAAAACCTATTTAAAGAAATTTCATCAAAGTTTCCCGATATCAATATTTTAATTAATAACGCGGGTATTCAAAAAGAAACTGATTTTTTGGCGGGTGCTCCAAACCTCTATGATGGCGAAAGTGAGATAGATACAAACTTTACAAGTGTAGTGCAATTATCTGCACTTTTTATTCCTTATTTTATTAAGAGGCATAAAGAATGTGCAATTGTTAATATTACTTCTGGCCTGGCATTTATCCCTTTAAAAATCGCACCTGTCTATTGTGCAACCAAGGCAGCACTTCATTCGTTTTCTATGACGCTTCGATCTCAGTTAGTTGATACAAATATAAAAGTATTTGAAATTATTCCACCGATTGTAAAAACAGCATTACATCGTGGCGTGCAGGCAAAAAAGCAGGCAGAGAGGGGGATATCTCCAGAGCGGGTAGCTAACGCTACTCTTAAAGCTCTCAAAAAAGATAAATATGAAAAGTCAGTTGGTCAGGGGGGAGATTTGAAAGTAGCATCACGGCTAGCACCTCACTTTTTCCACAAATTACTAAATAAATTAGTTTCAAAGGAATAGGATAATTGAAACAGTTACAAGATTTATAACAAGGCATAATAGCGCATACCGCACTTTAATAAATTGTAAGTTTTTCGTACATTGGTTCTTTTTACAGTGGCTGGTGCATCTGGAGAGTTTGGACAGTACGACCCTATATGCTTGCACGATGTAAGCCACTATGAAACAAAACCAGGATAAAGTATGAAGGATATTGAAGAATATTGTCCTAATGACAGAAAAGACTGGAGAAAATGGCTCGAATTGAACCATAAGAGTAAAGATGCAGTTTGGCTCGTTTTTTATAAGAAAAAATCCCCAAATTATAACCTGAGTTGGAGTGATTCAGTAGAAGAAGCACTCTGTTTTGGCTGGATTGATAGTACAAAAAGGACAATAGACAATGAGCAATATATACAGTATTTTAGCAAACGAAAAGCAAAAAGTAATTGGTCAAAGATAAATAAGGATAAAGTAAAAACCTTAATAGAACAGGGACGAATGACCGAAGAAGGTTACAAAAGCATTGAAATTGCAAAAAAAAATGGTTCCTGGACAATTCTGGATGAAGTTGAAGCACTTGTAATTCCAGAGGATTTAAAAAGTGAATTTGCTAATTATAAAGGCGCAATGAAATTCTTTGACAGTCTAAGCAAGTCTGTTAAAAAGGGATTATTGTATTGGGTCATTTCTGCTAAACGAAATGAGACAAGACAAAAAAGAATCTTAGAACTCGTAGAAAATGCAAGTAATAATTTGAAACCAAAACAATTTAGATAAAAACGTCCCCATATGTTATGAATTAAGGCACAGCTGATCCCCCAAAAGGCAGCAAGTAATTGGGGATTGTATGTTCACATATATATTTTCCGATGTTTTTTGCAGCTCTTTTTTGGGTCTGGACATTGGTTTTCCGACATACCCTGATCTTAGTGTTATTTATCGGCTGCCGGAGAACTTTTTCCTATTCAGTCTGGAGAAAATAAATACATGCCTGGGATGTTTCATTTGGAAAAAGCATTTGCTGAAATACCTGATTTTTAATAATAATGTGAATATTTAAAATTTTCAAGAGCCTGGAGAAGTATATGCTCATACCATACAACCAATAGCCATAGAATCCCCGGGACAGAGCCGCAGATAGAATGAAAAATTTGTATCTTTATCTGATGACAGCGAAAAAAGTTACTGTATTTATATGAAACATGCATGAGCAAATTATCATCGTTTCACACAGCAGGGCTATTTATTTGCACAAGGTAATTTATTCGTCACAATTATTAATTAAATTTAAACAGATGAAAGCATACGAATCTTTTTTACCCGTGGATCCGGATTTTTTTGATATTTCTGATTCTCTCATTAATAAAGAGGTAAAGGTGTTTTACTTCGGAGTTGAGAAAACACTTGAAGAGTCCAAAGGAATTAACCAGGGCATTCTTAAAGAAAAAAATGGCGATTTTATGTATATAAAATCAGGCAGGAATGTAAGAATAGATAGAATAATCACAATTAACGGAAAGCCCGGTCCTGCCTTCGATGAATATGATGCTTATGCAAATGCATGTTTATCCTGCCAGGCAGGATACGATGACTGACCATATATGAGAATCTAAATAGTTTGAAGAGACGATAAAATATACACATGCATGGCATGTTGCATATGCTATTCGTTGGCTCCTGGTGCCGGGTGCAGATAATAGCAAATACGAGAATAAAATAATGGAAGCAGTTAAAAGTTTCCCCGCAGAAATAATAAAAATTGAAGATGAAAAATGAAGGTAGCAGTTTGGGATACTTATGTGAAACGTACTGATGGCAAAACAATGCATTTTGATATTTTAGTGAAGAATACATTGAAAGACGCATCAGTAATTTTTGCGTTCGGTAAAAACTATCTGAATGATAAAGATGTGATATCAACAGATTTAACCATAAAAGAATGTGAATTCTGTCATATTGAAGAGGCTACAGAACAGGTTGTTTCAAATATTGAAGCAAAAGGTTACCATATTGTTGAGATGGAAAATTGTGAATGAGATGGTAAGATTAAAAAAGTTTAGCCAAATCATATAAAAAACTTCATAAATTGCCGGGATTAATATTAGCATTTTTACTGCTTTTCCAGGGAACACTAATAGATAAGTCCAATAGTTTGAATTACAAGCATTGGGGTTACCAGGAATCCATTGAAGAATTTTGGGTGCTATTTAATAAATAAAAAATTATCACAGAACGGCGGCTAATAATTATAAAAACAAGAATGCCATAAGGATAGCTGCTTTTTTTATAGTTGTCTATTTATCATAAAATTTAGGGTTCAGATTAGAGCAGCTTACGTGCTAATATCCATAAACCAAAGCTACACCAAATCCAAATACAACATGTGCCGCCAATAAGTGTATCAGGTATTTTCTTAAATGGATATCTGGAGGATCAGCGTGCGTTTTAAACATCAGATACCATCCTAATATTCCAATCAAACCAAAAATAAACCCCGCAACAAGGCCTGAAATGAAGCCAGGATGAAAATCCAGGAGGAGCTTAGCAAAATAGTAAAAGAAGGCAAAAACTACCCCTATGGCAAAGTGAATAACCCAACCGGGATAGCTTTTCTCCTTTATAGATGAAGGTATTCCTTTCTTTCGCCTCATTAATTGGTTTAACAAATGCGGGGGCATAAAAGGACGCTTTCTAATGATGCTCATTAGATGATTAAACAAAGACATTAACACAGTCCCCACAATTCCGGAAATAAAAATAATTAAAATCAACATTTGCTTTGATGCCCTTTCATTACGTATTTTAACATGATTAATAATTTGTTGCTTTATGAAAAAATTTGCCTGGACGAAAAAAGAGAACATCCAGACTGCATCCGTTTTCCTTTTCTAACATGTTGGATTATTTTTCTCCGTCTTCCTGAAGCAGGATTTTTTCACTTAGTTTATTCTCTGATTCACACCATGCAACAGGATAATTCTTCCGGGAAGAATCAAATTTCATTCCAATGGTTAAGCACAATAGAAAAAGAAAGCTTAAGTCCAATGATCTAAATCCCGTAAGAAAAGTTGGAAAAAAAGCAAACCACACTATTGTCACTGGCAGATTTACCTGATGAAAGGAATCACTGTCCCATGGACTAACTGAAATAATAACCCTGTTGTAATTTTGTAGAGAATGTTCAACATTTCCACAAGTTTTTCCCCACCTGGCGGCCATGGTTCTACATTTCCAAAGACTAAAAATGAGTTTCCAAAAACTTCTTAAACACCAACAAAACAGAAGCATTGGCCATTGATCATATCATAATAATTTCCTTTCATTTTGCTTTCGGTGTGATTGTAGTTAAGCACAGAGGATATACAGATTTAAATCACTATGTGATTAAAACAAAGAATTTAAAAATAATTGAACTAAAACTATTAATTCAAATGGAAAAAAAGATACTTATTACGGGGGGTGCCGGGTTTATTGGTTCTCATCTTGCTGATCAATTGATTAACGAAGGTTATAAAGTAAGAATTCTGGATAACCTGAGTGGGGATGTTCATAGCCAAAACAAAAATCAATCTGATCATCTCAATCCATCCGTTGAATTAATGATTGGTAATGTATGTAATAAATCTGATGTACTTAAAGCAATGAAGGGTATTGATGTGGTTTATCACATGGCAGCTATAACCGGTGTTGGAAATAGCATGTACGAAATACAGCACTATACCCAAAATAACAATATGGGAACAGCGAACCTTCTTGAAGTACTCATTGACCATCCTGTTGAAAAATTAATTGTGGCCTCCAGCATGAGTATTTATGGTGAAGGTTTATATAAGGAGGCTGAAACAAATCATTTTTTACCGGGTTTCGAAAGAAATATACTGGACATTCGCCGGGGTAAATGGGAACTATATAATAGCCAGGGAAAAGCCCTTATTCCGGTACCCACAAGTGAAGATAAAACACCGAATTTAAATTCCATTTATGCACTCTCCAAGTATGATCAGGAAAGAATGTGCCTGTTGACTGGTAAAATATATAATTTCCCGGTTATAGCCCTTCGCTTTTTTAATGTTTACGGTAAGCAGCAGGGTTTAACAAACCCATATACCGGAGTACTTGCAAATTTTGCTTTACGGTTTTTGAATAACAATCCGCCATTAATTTTCGAAGATGGGGAACAGAAAAGAGATTTTGTACATGTTTCTGATGTGGCAAGAGCCTGTGTACAAGCCATGAGAAAAGAAAAAGCCAATGGAAAAGTATTCAATATAGGTAGTGGTAAATCCTTTACCATTAATGAA
>JBEPYD010000129.1:0-9265 GCA_041641575.1 Bacteroidales bacterium | reverse complement strand
AAGACCGTTTAATTCAATTACATCTCCCATTTGCAGTTGGTATTCGCTGGCAAGACTGGGAGAAACTGCAGCAAAATTGTCCCAGCAAACTTTGGATACGGGTTCAGGTAATTCCTGCAGCCATGGATTGTTAGCCATGCTGCCATTTCCAATACCTATATTTTCATACACCTCGATATCAATGCCATTAGCATTAGGGTTGTACTTGATGGGTGAAATTGTAAGCTTGCTACGGTTAAAATATGGCTCCTCACCTTTTTCCTTTTCCATCTCAAATATGCCTTTTTGGAGGCATTCGATCCAGAATTCATTAAAACTGGCAGCACTGCTTAAAGGGTAAACCTCATCTCTCCAGGTATCCTTGATCAGCGTGAGGTATTCTTTGTCGTCGCCACTCCAGGTGAGCAGTGTATCCTGCGCCTGACGGGTTTTATAGATGGCATTTATACCTGGTTGTGCAAGGCTGTACATCCCCTCCAGCGGTAGGGCATCGTTCCATGATTCAAGGAGGTGATTATCCGGACAAATATAATTTACAAAAAGATCTGTCTCACAGGGGGCATTGGCCAAAGAAATGGTGAGTTCTGTATTTTTTAGCTTTTCAGCCAACGTTTTTCCTAAAGGATGATTAAATACCGGATTCACATTATAAAAAATAACAGCTCCGGTTTCATCATTTAATTTTTTAATAGCACTTATCATGGCTGCATCATCACCCTTACGGAGATAGCAAGGGGCATCCATGGAAAGCGTCTGACCATAATTATCCAACATGGTATTTATGGCATTGGCAAGCATTTGGCATTCTTTATCATTTATGCCGCAAACCACTAGCGATTGTCCTTTATTTGCTAATAATTCTTCACCTAAACCAGCAACATCAAATGTATGATCTGATTCATTAACCAAAGGATCTCCCGTTTTCAGTGCAATATAATTATGTAATTTGGCGAGAACTTTCTTTTGGTCAGAAGGTTTTATGGAGTATCTGTTATCTGCCTTTGAACCGGTAATGGTGTATCCCGTTTCAAACTGAATGTGGCGGGGCATTTCTTTTGTTTCATCAGTTACCTCGCGTGCTTTGGCATAATCAGTGGCAAACATGGAAGGGGCAACCCAGGTTCCGAGAAAATCAGCACCAAAGGAAGCAATTACTTTAGCTTTTCCGAAAAAATACCCAGGCATAATTCTCATGCCTGTCATTTCTTCGTTGGCATCCAACATGGCCGACATGGAAGGCACATCGTACTGGATGTGTTCTCCGGGATATTTTTTAAAGAAGCCATCAATGGCTTTTTGGGTAGACGGACTAATGATGGTAGAGGAAATAAGTAACACACGTTTACCCTGGGCAGTGAGAGAATCAAGTTTTTGCATTATCTCTTTATCGGCTTCATCCCAATCTATGGCCTCTTTATTTTTTAAAGGGCCATGGTAGCGGGCTTCATCATACAAACCTAAAACTGATGCCTGCACACGGGCAGTAGTGCCACCCCGGTTAAATGAGGAGAGATCATTGCCTTCTATTTTAATAGGCCGGCCATCTCTTACCTTTAACAATATGCTGCTGTAATCTTTTCCATCAATAAAGGATGAAGCGTAATAGTTGGCTTTTCCCGGAATAATTTCCTCCGGCCTTACCAGGTATGGTATGGCTTTATGCACGGGTTGTTCACAACTTGCCACCAGGGCTGCTGTACCTACACTGAAACCGCAGAGCTTAAGAAAATCACGGCGTGATGAAGCAGCTTTGCTCGTTTTTCCGCCAAATAGATCGAGAATAAGGTTTTTTTCCTTGCCGGTAACATCGGGAACTTTCGTGAATTTACCGGTAGAATGCTCTTCGAGACTTTTATAATATTTTTTCATGGAATTATAGTCCTAAATTCGTTTGCTAAATACCTGTTTTTAATAGTGGCACATCATACAGTTAGTTCCGCCCACCTCGGCAGCTGTAACTATATCAAGCTCGCCACTTTCAACCTGGGCTTGCAGTTCTTCGTACTTTTTGTAAAAATCATTTTCAAAAAACTGAACTTCGGTTTCGCGGTGGCAGTTAATGCACCAACCCATTGAAAGATCTTCTACCTGCGAAACCCTGTGCATTGATTCTATTTCACCATGGCAGGTAGCACAATCTACTTTGCCAATGGCAACATGCTGTGCGTGGCTGAAGAAAACATGGTCTGGCAGGTTATGTATTTTTATCCATTCAATACGTTTCATGCTATCATTCGATTCCCATATCTTATCAATCTCAAATCTTCCTGAGTTAGCACCGTCACGAACAATAATATGGCAGTTCATGCATACATTATTTGAAGGAATACCAGCCGATTTGCTGAACTCCGCCGTGTTATGGCAATACTGACAGTCAATATTGTTTTCCTGTGCATGCACCTGATGCGAGAATTTAATGGGTTGTGTGGGTTCATATCCTTCCTGCCGGCCCAAAGCGATTGCCTCATGTGCCACAACTTTAAGCATATAAAGCGATCCTGCAAGAATAACTACCATGTGCAGGATTTTGAACCGAACAAGTTTTACAAAAATCAGATCGCCAATGGCTCCGGTTACCAAAACAAAAGCAAGGATGAACAGCAGTAATTCTGATATTACTGGTTTGGGTTCAGGTTGGCCGTCTTTTTCAACTTCCTGCAGAAAAAGCTTTAGCCTGGCCACGTCCTCTTCATCCAGATCATAACCTGCATGCCAATTGGCCAGGTTTCCAATGGGATTATTAATCACCTGCATGAGTGCTTCAGCATCTTTATCTGCATATTTCAATGCCACATCGTATGCAGACGGGCTCCAGTTTAATGTATCTATATAATTTACATTATGGCAACTGGCACAAGAAGGGATGGTGTCATTAACCACCAGTAAACCATAAAACAGGCGTTCTCCAATTTTCAACGCATCATCATGAGAAGCATGATCTTCTGTTTCGAAATCTGTCTCTTGCAAGGCTGAATCCGGTGCAATGTATTTCCCTGCAGTATCTTTGGAGAGCGTATCTGCAGCAGAAGTGTCTGCTGTTATTTCAGTTGATATGGTATCATTGGCAGGAACATCTTCTGCAAAACCGCAAAGCGGGAGGAAAAAAATTAGGGAGAACAACAGCCATAATTTTTTTGTGTATGCCAAGTAAAAGTGACTGGCAGCTGAATTGATATCTTTCATTCTTAACTGTTAGTTAATTACCTGATAACCTTTACATTTATGTGTTTGTACATGCTAAATGAGCAGGAAATCAAATGTTTTAAAAACCAAAGATATGTATTATGATAATATTAAAAATTATTTGAATAAAAATTTGCGCTATTTAGATTAATTACTAATCTAAATAGCAGATTTGCAAAGTATATTGTTTAGAATTATTATAAAATAACTTTTATGTGCAGTGGCATTTCAATAGAATTTTTGCAATAATCTAAAATAAAATATCAAATTACAATTTTACTCAAACCGAATAGCATCTGCAGGATTTGCATTGGCAGTTTTAATGGTATGATATTGAATGGTAATAAGTGAAACCAAAAGCGCAATTATGCCTGAAGCGGCAAAGATCCAGAAGGGTATTTCTATTCTGTAGGCAAACCTGTTCAACCACTGATCCATAGCAATGTAAGAAACAGGCCATGCAATTACCATTGATATTACAATGAGTCTTACGAAATCCTGCGACAGTATGGTTGCAATTTTTGCTGTACTGGCTCCAAGCACCTTTCTAATGCCAATTTCCTTTGCCCTTAGTGCTGTGGAAAAAGCTCCCAGTCCATATAATCCAAGACAGGCAATAAAAATAGCAATGATGGTAAAAAAGAGAAAGATGCTTCCCAATTGCCTGTCGCTCTGGTAATTTTTTTCAAATTCATTATCAAGAAAAGCATAATCGAGGGGTTTGTCGGGAAATTCCTGCCGCCAAATGGCATTTATGTCCGCCAGGGCCGATTCAGATTCCTGACCTGAAATTTTCACGGCCATATACTCCACTGATTCTGTAAAGCCCATTACAAGGGGTTCAATGGCAACGTGGAGCGGGCTTATGTGAAAATCTTTCACAACACCAATAATAGTAAAATCCACGCCTTTTCGACCTGGATAATCAGGCAGAGAAATTTTCTTTCCAACAGGATTGACCCAATCAAACTGTTTGGCAAAGCGTTCATTAACCAGTACTGCGGAAGAATCATGCTGCCATTTACCACTAAAATTTTTTCCGGTCATCAGTGTAACCTGGAAGGTGTTTAAAAATTCAGTATCAATATAATAATAAGGCAGTATAACGGTAGTTTCAGTTCCCTCTACAATAAAAGGCGTTTTAATTTTTAGATTACCAGGATAAGATGTAAGTCCTGAGATGTTTTCCACTCCCCTGGCTTCCATAAATGCAGTTTTAATGGATCTGAATTTATCAAAAAAAACAGATTTATTCAGGTTTATTATAAGTACATTTTCTTTTTGGAAACCTAATTGTTTATGATTTAGATAATTGAGTTGTTTATAAATAACAAGTGTATTACAGATAAGTACAATAGATATTACAAACTGAACCATTACCAGCATACTCCGGAACTGCCGGGCTCTTTTTCCGGGACGGTGTACACTTTTAAGTACCCTGAAAGGAATCATTCCCGACAAATAAAAAGAAGGATAACTGCCTGCAATAATTCCTACCAGGAAGGTAATTATTATAAGTCCTGCGAATACTTGCCATTGGGTAAAATAGTTAATGGTAAGGTCCTTATCAAAGAGCATGTTAAAAACGGGGAGCAGAAATTCTATCATTGCCAGTGCTATAAAAAGGGCAATAAAACTAATTAGCAGTGATTCTCCTAAAAATTGTATTATGAGCATTTGACGCTGGGCACCCAATATCTTTTTTATGCCTATTTCTTTGGCCCTGGTATATGCCCTTGCTGTAGTGAGGGTCATAAAGTTTATACAGGCGATTAAGATAATAAAAACAGCTACAGCACCAAAAACCCATAATTTATTCCGGTGCTCACCTGGATTTTCGGGGTCAGAGACATTTTCAAAACGTATGTTGGTAAGGGGTTGTAATTTAAGGGCCACCTTTATGCCGTAAGCAGAGGCCTGTTTTTCTATCCTTTCTTCAACAAGACCATTAATTGCCTCCTCAATTTGGGTTAGAGGAACATCATTTTTTATCTCAATGTAGGTTAAAGCCACCAAAGAAAGCCACTGCTGCATAAATTCTTGCTGTTGGCTGCCGAGCGACTGAAATGAGCAAACAAAGTCAAACTGCAGATGGGAATTGGAAGGCATTTCTACAAAAGTGCCGACTACTTTGCAGGGCACACCGTTAATTTCAAGCATGCTACCCATCGGGTTGGTTGTGCCATAATACTTTTCCCTTGCGGCAGCACTGATGTAAACTGAATTTTCAGCGCTTAACCCACCAACATCAGAATTTTCTGAAAGTTTAAATGAGAAAAAAGATAGAAAGGTGGAGTCGGCATAATGAATATGATCCTCGTAAAAAATTTTATCATTGTATTTAACAATTGCGCGGGAGGCCTTATAAATTCTTACGTAATTTTGAATTCCGGGAATTTCCTCTTTTATCTCAGGACCCAGCGGAACCATTGTAGCTGCTGAAGTGACAGGTTCATCTTCAATTTCTGCATGTGCAATAATCCGGTATTTATTTTCAGCATTTTCATGAAAGGTATCAAAACTCATTTCGTGGAGCACATAGGCTAAAATGAGTATACCGGTAGCCAGTCCTGCCGCCAGGCCCAGGATGGTAATCAATGAAAAGGTTTTGTTTTTCAGCAGATTACGTACTGCCAGTTTTAGATAACTTATAAGCATTTAAAATTCATTCACTTAGCACATTTTATGCCATTTGTCCTAATGTTCAACAAATGTGTGAATTGAGTTATAAAGCATTACAACCACTGTTTTATTTTTATACAATTACTGTACGCAATGGAACATTTTATCATTTCTCCTCTGGGAAGTATCTCCTGCATAATCTATTGTAAAAGATTATACAGGGCTAAAGTTTTCCGTCAAATGCCGGACAAGTTTTTGCGGTGCTGGAAATGCATGTAAGACTTTTTACCACAATTGCCTAATTATTGTATAATTAGTGCCTGTCCATAAAGTCTGGTGTTTGGATTATAATGTTCGATAACAAGGCTTGCGAAGCCCCAAAATGCGGAGTTTACTGATGTAAATGAGCAATTTTGGGGCGAGCATAACGAAGTTAGCGGATATTATGGACAAACACTAATTAAGGTAATACTTCATATTAGTTGAAGCCAAATCATGAGCATCCAGAATACAGATGACATTGATGAAATTCAATCAAAACTTAGGTAACAAGACCCACATAAATAGTTTGCAAGACAAACTAAAAATTCATGCATTATGTGTATGTATTAATGTATTTTTATTTACCCAAAATTTTGAAGCAGTTTCTCATCGCCAGGTTAGCCTTTTGCAGAATTATAGGCTGAGCATCTTCCTTTGTTTTATGCATGCTTATGTATGAAATCCGGTGGGGATTTTTGTAACTTTGTATAGATGCCCTTTACAAAAAAATCTTAACCAACTATTATTTGGGAAATTTAAATGATGGAAGCTATGGAAAGCCAGTGGGATGGATTACAAATAATGGAATTATTCAGGAAACGCCAGAGTACACGTGCTTATTCCTCAGCACCAGTGGAAGAGGAAAAAATAATGCGATGCCTTGAAGCTGCGAGGCTGGCGCCCTCTGCATGCAATGCGCAACCATGGAAATTTATTGTCGTAGACAATCCAATGCTGAAAAATGAGCTGGCTGCACTCACCTCAAACAAAGTGCTTCCATTAAATCATTTTACCCACCAGGCACCTGTTTTAATTGTATTGGTAATGGAAGCGCCAAATCTTACCTCAGGCATGGGCGAGCTTATTCGAGATAAGAAATTTACCCTTATGGATGTGGGTATTGCGGCAGAACACTTTTGTCTGCAAGCTACTGGTGAAGGGTTAGGTACCTGCATGCTCGGTTGGTTCAAAGAAAAGCAGGTAAAAACTCTTTTGCAAATACCCCGGCAAAAAAGGGCCATGCTTATCATTACCCTGGGATATCCCAAAACCGATGTTATAAGAGAAAAGAAACGTAAACCGCTCTCTAAAATTTATACAAAAAATGGATATTAAAATTTGTTTCATTATAATCGTGTCAGTACTTTTTTTTAGTTGTGGAAATCAGAGAGATGCCAACATCATTTCTGAAAGCACTTCTTTACCTGAAACTCCGGTAGTGGTGAAATCCACCGACCATTATCTTGCCTATCTGCCGGATGATCTGGAATCAGATCAGGAAGCGCCAATGCTTTTGATCTTTGATCCACAGGGCAATCCTAAAATAATAATGGAGCAGTTAAAATCAGTTGTAATTCCTATGGGTTGGCGAATGGCAGGATCGCTTAAGAGCAGAAACGGGAATGACGAAACCCCACAAATTGTTAATGATTTCCTGCAGGAAGTACAGCATGATTTTCCTGTTGAAAACAATTATTTGGTTGCCTGTGGGTTTTCTGGTGGTGCCCGTGTTGCGGAATATGCAGCATTATCGTATCCTGATGTTTCGGCCCTTATCTTAGCCGGTGCAGGCCCTTCAGCCACGGGGATATTTGCACAGCAAAATATTGTAACTACCGTTATCGCAGGCACGCATGATTTTAACTTTAATGAGGCGTATACTGCAGATATGGCATCTCAGCAGCAGGATATAGTGGTGTTTTTATACCATGAAGGGATGCATTCCTGGCCGGAGAGCACACTGCTCAAAGCAGCAATTTACCGTACTGCATTAGCCTGGGATATGAAAAATGAAGGTGTTGATTTTAATGCAAATATGTCAGAAATTGCTGCAGAAATGAAAACCCGGTACCTCAATCATCCATGGTTAAAAATGCAGTGGGAGAACTTTTATGCTTCCATAAACGGGAACAACAGCGATGTTACAGAAGATCCCGGAATAACAAATCGGTTACAGGCCCTGCTCGTATCAGAACAGGAGCTTAGGCAGCAATTTGTAAAAGCCTTAACTCAAAAAGACCACGCCTGGTGGGAAAGAGAATTAAAAACACTTTCATTTAAAAAGAATGCAGAACCTGCAGGTTTGAAAAAGGATATGTATCACCGGTTTTCCGGATTTTTGGGTGTTGCTTCTTTTTCGCTGGCAAATAATTACGTGCAGCAAAACCGATGGCAGGATCTTCAGCATGTGCTTCAGGTATATCAGATGGTGGAACCGGATAACCCCGACATGTATTATTTTAAAGCCCGCCTCTTTCAGGAGAAAAACAATACTGATTCGGCAAAGTTTTTTGCCAAAAAAGCCATGAATGCCGGTTATCAGGATACAGCTAAACTCAAAATGGAATTTTAAGTTTTATAATTCCAGACACCTTACCAGTATTACAATCTGAGTTTTGCATATTAATTGCGTTCAGGTTTAATAAAAAGAAAAATAACTTTTTCAGATATGAAGAAAGATTTTTTGTACAGTGTTGAATTTAAAGCTTTTTTGTACTTTTTTATTTTTTTACTCCCGATGGCAGGATTTTCACAGGTGCGCTTGCCTGAACTCTTTTCTGACAGCATGGTCTTGCAGCATAATACGATAGTGCCGATTTGGGGATGGGCTGAGAGAGGCGAAAGAATCACAGTTTCCATTAATGAAAAGGAATATAGAGCTCGTGCCGGCAGGGATGGAACATGGCAGGTAAAACTTGAACCATTGCAAGCAGGCGGACCTTATGAACTTATTGTTCATGGAACAAATACAATTCAGCTCGAGGGTATTTTGGCCGGTGATGTTTGGTTTTGCTCCGGTCAATCAAACATGGCTTTTCCTGTAAAAGATGTTTATGGGGCCGAAGATGAATTATTAACAGCAAATTTTCCTGAAATAAGAATTCTTGAAGTCCCGCGCAAAATGAGTGTTACAACTTTGGAAGATTCAGATAGTACGCAATGGCATCCTGTAACATCTGCTACCATCAGGGATTTTTCTGCGGTTGCATATTTCTTTGCCCGGGAAATTCACCATGAAATTGATGTTCCTGTTGGTCTTATTGGATCATACTGGGGAGGTACAGTTTCAGAGACCTGGACCAGCATGGAAACGATGAGAGAAGACGAAGATTTTGCAGGGAAAATTGATTCCATTCCTCCTGATGATTTTAATATTTACTTATCAGAATTAGATGAACGTTACAGGGCCTGGCGGGAT
>JBEPYD010000128.1:0-9298 GCA_041641575.1 Bacteroidales bacterium | reverse complement strand
TCCAGTTTATAGATGTAAAATTTTGTACCAAAATGGGAAGTGAAGGCCGTATAGTTTTTCTTTTCTACAAGAATTTCTTTTGGATTAAAGTTGTTGAGCAACTTATCAATGTAAGATATCTGTCCCTCTGCGGCAAAAAATTCACCAGTGGAAATATCCAGAAAAGAGACACCGGCCATATGCCTGTCAAGATGTACCGCTGCCAGAAAATTATTTTCTTTGTGCTGCAACACGTTATCATTGAGGGAAACTCCCGGTGTTACCAGCTCAGTGATGCCTCTTTTTACAATTGTTTTTGTTGTTTTCGGATCCTCCAGCTGATCGCAGATGGCCACCCGCTGTCCGGCCCTGACCAGTTTGGGGAGGTATGTGTCAAGTGCATGATGCGGAAAGCCCGCGAGCTCTACAAATGAGGCTGCACCATTGGCTCTGCGAGTGAGTGTAATGCCAAGAATTTCTGCAGCTTTTATGGCATCTTCTCCAAATGTTTCATAAAAATCACCCACCCGAAAAAGCAAAATGGCATCCGGATTTTTTGCCTTAATCTGGTTGTATTGTTTCATCAGGGGTGTTTCCACCGGCGATTTTTTTTCTTTGCTCAAGGTTTCAGATTTATAACGTATAATATAACAAACAAAGATATGAATGAGGACCTGCTTTAACGATTTTTTCCGGCTATAGTTTTTAACATTTTATCAATGAGAAGAAAAGCCTTTGTCGGTCTGTACGATTTCGGACGCGGGTGTGTCGTAACCGTACATAAAATTTTTGTGTTAAAAAATGTGAAATAAATTAGTGGTTTGGAAATAAGACATTTATGTTGTTTGGCATAAATGATGATAAAGTCAGATTGGTTTTTCATTTAGGCAAACGGGCATCGCCCGATAATGAAAAGCCGGTAATGATAAAGTTTAGGTAAAATAAACCCCGGCTTGGCAGAGCCGGGGTTTTGGGGTAAATTCTACATCTCTCGGGTTATTTCTATGAGCAGAAACGATGAAGAATGAGCAGTCAAAGGTAAAGAATTTAAACAATCTTTTCAAAATTTTGGGTTACAAAATAGTTAAACAATCTCTCCTGAATTACGCCTGAATAAACTGACTCTCCTTCACATTTAATTCATCCGTCAGAGAACGGGATTTATGGGTTTATATCCTCCGGAATCATTTCTTCCGGCCCCTTTTTTATCATTTTGGGACAAGGACTTAATTGCATGCCATTGATGCATGTTTATTTATTAACCCTAAATATTGATTTATGAGAAGAGTTAAATTTTTAATTGTGTTTATTGCTTTTATAGCTTTTACACAGGCGTCTTATTCGCAAACCAGGCAAATTTCAGGGACGGTTTCCTCAGCAGATGACGGAGCTACTTTTCCTGGAGTAACCGTATTGGTAAAAGGAACTACCATTGGAACCATTACTGATATTGAAGGTAAGTATGAAATTCAGGTTCCTAACGATGCACAAACACTTGTGTTTTCCTATGTGGGTATGTTGAAAAAAGAAGTACCCATAGAGAACAGAAGTGAGATTGATGTAGCCCTAAAAAAGGATTTGGTAGGGTTGGATGAAGTAATAGTAACCGCAATGGGCATCAAACGCGAAGCCAAAGCATTAGGATATTCTGTAGAGAATGTCGATGGCGATGCACTTACCCGTTCCGGTGAATCAAATGTGATTACATCACTGGCCGGTAAGGCCGCCGGTGTACAGGTGCTTAGCTCTTCAGGAGTGCCTGGGTCATCTAGTAAAATTCTTATTCGTGGGAATTCAACATTTACAGGGGAAAATCAACCCTTAATTGTTGTTGATGGCGTTCCCATTGATAATAGAACCACATCAACCGCTGCAAACGATTATCCTTTTAATCCGAATTTACAGGGAGTAAATGATGCGAACCGTGCCATTGATATCAATCCGGAAGATATCGAGTCTGTTACAATCTTAAAAGGGCCGGCTGCTGCTGCCTTATATGGCATTCGGGCAGGGAATGGAGCCATTGTTTATACTACTAAAAGAGGGAATTCAGGGGGTATAAAAGCTACTTACAGTTACCAGCTTGAGATAAGTGAAGTCAATAAATTGCCAGCTTTACAAGACTTATATGCCCAGGGAACCGACGGTGGAGGCTGGGATTTTGATAATAACCGCTCTACCCAGGACGAGGCAATACTGGATGAGCTTGATTATGGACCGGATATGCTTTATGGTACTGATGATGATATTTCCCTTGGAGAATCGAATAGTTGGGGACCTTCAATGGAATCACTTGGACGGAAACCTTATGATAATGTAGGAGAGTTTTTTGAGAGAGCCATATCCCATACCCATAACCTGGCTTTATCCGGGGGTAATGAAAAAACCAGTTTTAGATTATCAATTGGAAGAACCGATCAAAGCGGTATTATACCCAATAGTGATTTTGCCAGAACATCTGTACGTTTAACCTCAGATACAGAAATATCCAAAAAGTTTAAAGTAGGAGGAACTGTAAATTATGTTAATTCCGGAGGTACAAAGGTGCAAAATGGAAGTAACCTTGCCGGTATTATGCTTACACTGCTTCGAAGTCCGGTTAATTTTCAATTATATGATGAGGAATTTGGTTATCAATATCCAACCGGACAGCAGAGACAATACTTTTTTGCGTATGACAATCCATATTTTTCTGCCTTTGAATCTCCACATATTGATGATGTAGATCGCGTATATGGTAATGCATTTGCTGATTACAATCCGCTTGAGTGGTTAAATATAACCTACAGGGTAGGTGCTGACGTATATTCTGATCAAAGAAAGCAAATATTTGCAACTGGTTCATGGCAGGCAACCGACCTTTCAGGAGAGATATTTCAAAATGTAAAAAGAAATAAGGAATTTTATTCCGATTTCCTCGTCAACCTGAACAAAAGTTTTGGTGAATTTTCAACTACTTTAACGCTGGGGCATAATATGAACCATCGTGAATACCATGATTTATTTGGAAGGGGAAGGCAGCTTGGTGTCCCAGGTTTTTATGCTTTAAGTAACGCGGCTGAATTATATTCTGATACATATTCTCAATATGTCAGAACTGCAGCAGTATTCTCAGTTTTAAACATGGAATATTCAAACTTTCTCTTTCTGAACCTGACAGGCAGAAATGAATGGGCATCAACATTTGGCCCAAATGAGAGTGACTTCTTTTATCCATCGGCCAACGTGTCTTTTGTGTTTAGTGAATTTTTAGCCAACGATGATATTCTGTCTTTTGGAAAGATTCGTGCCGCTTATGCTGTTTCTGGTATAAACGCTCCGGCATACAGTTCCAGAACTTATTATACTCAGCCCTTCCTCACAGATGGATTTACCGGCGGACTGTCATTTCCGTTTGCCGGGCAAAATGGTATTGGATATAGTAATATTTTAGGAAATCCTGATCTTAGACCTGAGCGGGTAGTAGGACAAGAAGTTGGTTTGGATTTGCGTTTTTTCCAGGGTAGAATTAATGTCGATTTAACCCTGTACAATCAAACAACAACAGATATTTTGGTGCAGCGCCCCTTACCTTCCAGTTCAGGATTTAGAACCGTTCAATCAAATTCAGGTGAAATGGAAAACAAAGGTGTTGAAATCTTGCTTTCTGGTAGTCCGGTTGTAACCTCTGATTTCAGATGGGATATTGCAGTGAATTACTCACGAAACCGAAGTGAAGTGCTTGCGTTGGCCCAGGGAGTGGATGAAGTTCAAATTGCATCAGCTTTTAACAGTATAGGTTCTTATGCTATCGTAGGTGATCCATACGGTGCTTTTTATGGCACAAAATGGGAGCGGACCCCTGATGGTCAACTAATAATTGGTGATGATGGTCTCCCATTAGTGCAACTTGAGAATGGCGGTATTGGAAACCCCTTTCCTGACTGGCAATCCAATATAAGAAACACATTTACATATAAAGGAATTTCACTTACTGCACTTTTTGATATCAGAGAGGGAGGGGATATTTACGCCGGTACAACGGCACGATTAAACAGAATGGGAAAAACAGAAGCAAGTGCCGATCGTTTACGTCCGTTCCTTGTTGAAGGTGTTTTAGCTGAATATGATAACGATGGGAATGTCGTATACGAAACTGAGGGAGCAAGAGCAGGGTTGGTGAAATATTCCGACGAAGAAAACACCAGGCAAGTATCTGCTTATAGCTATTGGCAAAATTACAAAGGAGATTTTGCTGCAGCTGAAGAAATTGTTACTGATGGTTCATGGATAAGGTTACGCGAGTTATCGCTTAATTATCGCTGGAATTTATCAAAAATGAATGAGTTTGTAGAATATGTTGACTTAACCGCTACCGGAAGAAACTTATGGTTAATGACAGATTATCCCGGAGTGGACCCTGAAACAAGCCTTACAGGTGCTGGTGGTGATCCTGAAGCTGCTGGCGGTGCACTTACAGGCTTCGACTATTTTAATAATCCGAGCACTCGCTCCTACATTTTAAGTCTCAGATTTGGTTTTTAAGTAAATCTGGCTTCTTTATAATTTTATTTTAAAAAAAGAATTTAAAAATAGACATATGAAAAATTATATAATTCCCCAATTGTTCATTCTTCTTACCTTGTTTGCAGGGTGTGAGAGCTTTGTAGATGGATGGGATGAATCTCCAAACAGTGCTACGGAAGCTACCCCCGCCTTATTACTAACAAACAGCCAGGTTGCTACTTTTTCGGTATATACGGGGCAAAATGCCAGAACTGCTGCTATTTTGATGCAACAGTGTACAGGCGTATCTGATCAAATGTATGATGTTGTCCAAAACTATAACATTGGTGAAGGTGATGTTGAAAATGAATGGCAGTCAATATATGAATCAGGCCTGCAAACACCCCACACATTAATAAATGATTATTCTGAGGGTTACCCATACTATCAGGGAATGGCAAAAGTCTTAATGGCTATGAATTTAGGACTGGCTGCGGATCTGTGGGGAGATATTCCATTTACCGAAGCATTACAGGGGTTAGAAGGTGAGGAATATTATTATCCACATTTTGAGTCGCAAGAGGCAATTATTTCCCATGTACAGACTTTACTTGATGAAGGTATCGCCTTGCTAAACGAACCAGAATCAGCCAACTTAATAATGCCTGGTGCTGATGATATCATATTCAATGGTAATGCCGAAGCCTGGATTGCTGCAGCCTGGGTTTTAAAAGCCAGATATGCTATACGATTAACAAAGAAATCTGAGACAGACGCTATTGATGATGCAGTTCTTTACCTTAGCAAAGCTTATGAAGCGGGTATGGTTAATTCAGATGCTAATTTAAATGCTTACTTTGACGGATCCGGAAACGCACAAAGCCAATGGTGGGATTTTGAAAATGAACGCGGTGGTTATATGAGAATGAATGAATTTTTTGTAACCCTTCTGAAAGATAAATCTGACCCAAGATTGCCATACTATGTTTCTGAAAATGGAGATGGTGAGTATCTTGGTGCAACCATGGGAGAAACCAGTTCTACAGGATATTCCTATGTAGGGCCGGTTTACAATTCACCTGACGCCACATTGCCTTTAATTACTTTTTCAGAGGCAAAATTTATTGAAGCAGAGGCTCAGTTTCGAAAAGGTAATACAGATGCTGCTGCAAGTGCCTATAACGCTGCGGTTATTGCCTCTGTTGAGCGAGTAACCGGAGAGGCCATTCCGGATGATTATCTTGCTGCCGAAGCAAGTGAAACTGATGCCAGTATTTCTTTGGAGAAAATAATGACCCAAAAATACATTGCATTATTTACACAACCAGAAGTATGGGCTGATTGGAGGCGTACTGATATACCATCATTGTCTCCTTATGCTGAAGCTACCGGTGTGAATAATATTCCCAGAAGATTTCCACTCGCTTTAAGTGAAAGAACAAATAACCCATTTTCCCCTGACCCCGTAAGTATTGTTGTGCCGGTATGGTGGGACGAATAAAATATAACCTGAAAATGATTCAAAAAAAGCTGCCCTTTGACAGTGCGGCTTTTTTTTATATCTTGCTTTTTTATTTTATAAAAACCACCATGGAACATTCATGATGATTTTAGGATGTTGCATCTGGCAATTGAAAAATTTATTTATAAACAGATGAAAAACTACTTGCCTTACCTCCTGATTTTTACATTTATATTTTCATCCTGCCAACAGGATGAGAAAGAGAAAAAAGTGGATATCTGTATTTACGGTGCAACTTCTGCCGGGATAATTGCCGCCTATACTGCGGCGGAAATGGGTAAAAGTGTTATCCTCATTCATCCCGATGAGCATATTGGCGGATTAACCACGGGGGGACTGGGGCAAACAGATATTGGTAACAAATACGCCATTACCGGCCTCTCCCGCGATTTTTACCGGCGCATAGGCGAAAAATATGGTGAATTTGAACAATGGACTTTTGAACCACATGTAGCCATGGAAGTTTTTCAGGAATACCTGGATAAAGCAGGTGTTGCGCCCATAAAAAATATGCGCCTCAAAGATGTTGTAAAAACTGACGGAAAAATAACTTCTGCCGTTTTCGAGAACAGTGTAAAACCATCTCTGCTTACCGATATGCCTGTTTCTGCTGATGTTTTTATTGATTGCACTTATGAAGGCGATTTAATGGCTGCTGCAGGAGTTTCTTACACCGTAGGCCGCGAAGCCAACAGCACATATGGTGAAACGTATAACGGTGTGCAGCTCCGCGAGTATCATCAATTCCCTGACGGGGTAGACCCATACGTGGTACCCGGAGATTCTTCCAGCGGCTTGTTATGGGGCATCAGTCAAAACGATCTCGATCCTCAGGGTACCGGCGACCAAAAGGTGCAGGCTTATAACTTCAGGGTATGCCTAACCAACGACTCAGCTAATCTTATTCCAATTAGTAGGCCTGAGGGTTACGACAGTACATGGTATAACCTGATGGTGCGCTACATGGATACGTTTGATGATCCAGAATTATTTGATTTTTTCATGTGGAGCCGCATGCCCAATCAGAAAACTGATATCAATAACTGGGGAGGTTTTTCAACTGATATGATAGGGGAAAACCATGATTATCCCGAAGGAGATTATGAAACACGAAAAGCCATAGTAGAAAAGCATGAGCTTTATACCAAAGGCTTGTTTTATTTCTTGAAAAGTGATCCACGCGTGCCGGAAAATATTCGAAACGAGATGAAAAAATGGGGCCTACCTAAGGATGAATATATGGAAAACAATCACTGGTCGCCACAATTATACATAAGGGAAGCCCGCCGGATGATAGGGGATTATGTGATGACAGAACATAATTGCCTGGGAGATTCAACGGTGAGTGATGGGGTAGGGATGGCAGCCTATACCATGGATTCTCATAATTGCCAGCGATTGGTGGTAAATGGAATGGTGAAAAATGAAGGCGATGTTCAAATTGGTGGATTCCCGCCTTATGATGTTTCTTACCGCTCGCTTACACCAAAGAGGGAAGAATGCACCAATCTTTTGGTGCCGGTATGTCTTTCTGCCTCACATATCGCATTTGGGTCTATACGCATGGAACCCGTGTTTATGGTGTTGGCGCAATCAGCTGCTGTGGCTGCTTCCATGGCTATTGATAATCAGGTAGCCGTGCAGGGAATAGATGTTGCAAAGTTACAGGCTAAGCTTAAAAATGATCCTCTTCTGGATGGTACTCCCCCGGAAATTGTGATTGATAATTCACATGCTGAGTTTTCTGTCTTCGGTGATACATCTCTGTATAAAAGTGGCTGGCAAAACAAATCCTATGAGAAAGATTTCATCCTGCATAATCCCGGAAGCCATACCGTTGATTCTGCCGTTTTTTCACTAAAAGTTCCTGAAAAAGGAAGTTATGACGTTTATTATTATTGTACCAGTATATGGTGGTATCATCATGAAATGGAGATAGCCGTTGCGGAGAAAATTCCATTGAGGTTGGTTACAGGTAAAAATGAAACCAGCATGGATATTGATTATGCCAAAAATTCAGGCAATTGGGTGCTGTTAGGAAATTATGAACTAACACCGAATCAGGAAAATCAGCTGGTTATAAATGCCGGGCAGGTTCAGGATGCATTTGGCATAGATGCTGTTTTGCTTAAAAGTACACCCTGAATCTCTGCTGCAAAATTAATCATTGGTTTCAGCAGTTTCTGCCAGCCTGAAATCGAGTTGCTTACGGGCCAGGTTGGTGCGCCATACCTCCACATCAATTTCATTGCCTAACTGGTAGGTTTTTTTATGATGCCTGCCTACCAGCATGTAGTTTTTATCATCGAGCTGGTAAAAGTCATCATCAAGCTCATTGATAGGAATTAGTCCTTCGCATTTGTTTTCAATAATTTCTACAAAAAGCCCAAACTCTGTAACGCCGGATATGATACCTTTAAATACTTTACCGATTTTGTCACTCATAAACTCTACCTGTTTGTACTTAATTGAAGCCCGCTCAGCTTCAGTGGCTTTCTTTTCCATTTCTGAAGAGTGGCGGCAGTATTTCTCATATTTTTTCTGACTTTTAGAAGAGCCACCCTGCAGGTAATGCGCCAGCAGGCGATGTACCATCATGTCGGGATAACGGCGAATGGGGGAGGTAAAATGGGTGTAATTTTGGAAAGAAAGCCCATAGTGTCCGATATTCTCCGTGGAATAAATTGCTTTGGCCATGGTACGCACGGCCAGTGTTTCAATGATGTTCTGCTCGCTTTTTCCCCTTACATGCAGAAGTAGCTCGTTTATAGAGCGACTTAGCTGCTTTTTGTTCGTGGTTTTCAGGTTGTAACCGAATTTGCGGGCAAATTGTGAGAAATCTTCAAGCTTTTCCTCGTTTGGGTGGTCGTGGATACGGTACACAAAAGTTTTAGGATGGCCCTCTTGTTTCATGGTTTGGATAAAACTTGCCACCTGTTTGTTTGCCAGCAACATAAATTCTTCAATGAGCTGGTTCGATTCTTTCATTTCTTTAAAGTAAACCCGCAGTGGGTTGCCAATTTCATCAATCTCAAATTTAACCTCAGACCTTTCAAATGCGATGGAGCCATTTTCAAAACGTCTGGTTCTCAATTTTCTGGCTAAGGCATTTAGTGTAAGGATTTCATTTTGCATATCTCCTTTTCCGGTTTCAATCACTTCCTGCGCTTCCTCGTATGAAAACCGGCGCTGCGATTTAATAATAGTCCGGCCAAACCACTCTTTCTGTATCTCTGCATTTTCATTCAATTCAAAAACTGCCGAGAAGCATAATTTCTCCTCGTCGGGCCGCAGGGAACAAATAAAGTTCGA
>JBEPYD010000127.1:0-9307 GCA_041641575.1 Bacteroidales bacterium | reverse complement strand
GTTTATGAATGCCCGTATATTATCTTCGGGCTCCAGATTGATCAGGTTTTGAATGGCTCTGCCTTTTGAAGATTTACTTCCTTCAGGTATTTCATATACCTTCAGCCAGAAGCATTTACCTTTTTCTGTAAAAAACAACATGGTATTATGCATGGTAGCCGTAAACAAGGTTTCCAGGAAGTCCTCGTCGCGGGTTGTACTGCCTTTGTGCCCTACCCCGCCCCTGTTTTGCGTTTTAAACTCACTTAGCGGCGTTCTTTTGATATATCCCATGCGGGAGATGGTAATTACCATATCGTCATTTGCATAGAAATCCTCAGGGTTAAATTCTTCTGCATCGGGTACGATATCAGTTCTACGCTCATCTGCATATTTGCTTTTGATTTCAAGAAGTTCATCTTTGATAATAGTCATTCGGAGTGTTTCACTGGCTAAAACTTCTTTGTAATATTCAATTTGTTTTACAAGCTCTGCATGTTCTTCTTTAATTTTATCTCTTTCCAACCCGGTCAGGCGCTGTAGCCTGAGGTCAAGAATGGCCCGGGCCTGAACTTCTGACAGCCCGAAATTTTGTATCAGACCTTCGCGCGCAACATCCGGTGTTTTTGATTCACGAATGAGTTTTATAACAGCATCAAGGTTATCCAGTGCAATGAGCAGACCTTCAAGTATATGAAGCCTTTTTTGCGCCTGTTCCAGCTCATATTGTGTACGCCGGATTACCACTTCATGCCTATGCTCAATAAAATACTTAAGTAGTTGCTTAAGGTTTAGAGTCTTTGGCCGGCCGTTTACAAGGGCAATATTATTTACACTGAAACTAGTTTGTAATTGTGTGTATTTTAGCAATTTGTTGAGAACAACATTTGCAATGGCGTCTTTTTTCAGAATGATGACAATGCGCATCCCATTCCTGTCAGATTCATCATTGATGTATGAAATACCTTCAATTTTTTTATCATTGATAAGGTCAGCTGTTTTACGAATAAGTTCTGCCTTATTGACAAGATACGGAATTTCTGTCACAACCAGCATCTCTCTGCCGGATGGAGTCATTTCAACTTCCGTTTTTGCACGTACAACAACCCGCCCCCTGCCGGTTTCAAACGCTTCTTTCACACCCTGGTAACCATAGATGGTACCTCCGGTGGGAAAATCAGGGGCTTTAATATGTTGTATAAGCTCCTCTATTTCAATATCATTATTCTCGATGTAGGCAACTAGTCCGTCTACGACTTCACCAAGGTTATGCGGAGGCATATTGGTGGCCATACCTACGGCAATTCCAGAAGTTCCGTTTATCAAAAGTATAGGAATACGTGTTGGAAGCACTACCGGTTCTTCGAGTGAATCGTCGAAGTTTAGCTGATAATCAACGGTATTTTTATCAATATCCATCAATGTTTCTTCAGATATCTTCCGCAACCTGGCTTCAGTATACCGCATGGCTGCCGGACTGTCACCATCAATGGATCCAAAGTTTCCCTGACCATCAACAAGCGGATATCGCAGTGACCATGGCTGTGCCATACGCACCATTGCCTCGTAAACAGAGGAGTCACCGTGCGGGTGATACTTACCTAAAACCTCTCCCACTATTCTGGCAGACTTTTTGTACGGTCTGTTACTGAGGAGACCAAGGTCACTCATTCCATAAAGGACCCTTCTGTGTACTGGTTTCAGACCATCTCTCACATCGGGCAGTGCCCTTGAAACGATTACCGACATTGAATAATCAATATATGCCGATTTCATTTCCTCCTCAATATTGATCTTAATTATTTTTTCTCCGTCACTCATTTTGTGTACAAAAATTCGAACTTTTTTAAAAAAATTCAGTTAATAAAATAATATATACATGAAGATTATAAAACGTACGAAAATAGCGATTTATTCTCTCTTTTAAAGCATTATGAACATCTAATTATCAACATTCAGATGTTTAAAATTTTTTAACATTAATTGGTAACTTTGTTTAGCAATTCATACTTTTAGATTTTTAAAACAGATAATACATTATATTATATATGGATGCAAAATTCTCACAACGAATAAAGGATGTACTAACCTATAGCAAGGAAGAAGCTTTGCGGCTGGGAAACAATCATATTGCCCCGGAACACTTATTTTTGGGTATACTAAGAGAAGGTGAAGGTGTGGCAATTGATATCCTGGTATTGCTTGGTGCCGATTTATTTGATCTGAAAAAGCAGATTGAACAGGCAGTTCGCATGAACAAAGTCTCTGGTCTTGAAGATGCGGAACAAATTCCATTATTAAAATCTTCAGAACGGGTGCTTAAACTTGTATATCTGGAAGCCCGTTATCTTAAAAACAAGACTATTGATACCGGCCATCTGATGCTGGCCATCCTCAAAGATGAAAACGGCATTGTAGGGCGAATTCTTAATCCCTACAATATAAATTATGCCACCATACGTGCCGAGCTTGAAACTACTCAACCTCGTTCCCAGGCTGACTATGGCGACGAAGAAGATGAACCTAAGAGCTCCCAGTTCGGAGGAGGAAGAGGAAATATTCCCCAGCAACAAAAATCAGGTTCAGATACACCCGTACTTGATAATTTCGGAACTGATCTGACAAAAGCAGCGGAAGAAAACCGCCTCGATCCAATTGTAGGCAGGGAACGCGAAATTGAACGTCTGGCGCAGATACTCAGCAGAAGGAAGAAAAACAATCCTATCCTTATTGGTGAACCTGGTGTAGGTAAATCTGCAATTGCTGAAGGTCTTGCCATGCGTATCATACAGCGGAAAGTTTCACGTGTGCTTTTTGGTAAGCGTGTAGTAACACTTGATTTAGCTTCGATAGTTGCGGGTACAAAATACCGCGGGCAGTTTGAAGAAAGAATGAAAGCCATTCTTAATGAGCTGGCCAAAACCAACAATATTATTCTCTTTATAGATGAAATTCATACTATTGTTGGAGCAGGTGGAGCCACTGGTTCGCTTGATGCTGCGAATATGCTGAAGCCTGCCCTGGCACGTGGAGAAATTCAGTGCATTGGTGCAACAACTCTCGACGAATACCGCCAGCATATTGAAAAAGACGGAGCCCTGGAGCGCCGTTTCCAAAAAGTAATGGTTGAGCCTACTTCAATGGATGAAACCATTGAAATTCTGAACAACATTAAGGACAGATATGAAGAACATCATAACGTTTTTTATACACCTGAGGCCATTGATGCCTGTGTAAAGCTTACAACAAGATATATCAGCGACAGACATTTACCCGATAAGGCTATTGATGCCCTTGATGAAGCAGGATCGCGGGTACACATATCCAATATTGTGGTGCCAAAAACCATCCTGGATCTTGAAAAACAAATTGAAAATACCAAACAGGATAAAATTAAAGCGGTTAAAAATCAGGATTTTGAAAAGGCCGCCAGTTTCCGCGACAATGAAAAAGAATTATTAGAGAAACTGGATGAAGAAAAAGATCGCTGGGAGAAGGAATTGGTTAAAAACCGTGAAGTTGTTGACGAAGAAAAAGTGGCCGAAGTTGTAGCAATGATGACCGGAGTACCCGTACAACGCATTGCACAGGCTGAAGGAACGCGTCTTCTGCATATGGGTGAAGAACTACAGGGTAGCGTAGTTGGGCAGGATGAGGCGATTGGTAAAATCGTGAAATCCATACAGCGTAACCGCGCTGGTTTAAAAGACCCGAATAAACCCATTGGTTCATTCATTTTCCTTGGACCTACCGGCGTTGGTAAAACACAGCTTGCAAAAGTACTTGCAAAATACCTCTTCGATACGGTTGATAACCTCATTCGTATTGATATGAGTGAATATATGGAAAAATTTGCTGTTTCAAGACTGGTTGGAGCCCCTCCGGGATACATTGGATACGAAGAAGGCGGCCAGTTAACTGAAAAAGTGCGCCGTAAGCCTTACTCAGTTGTGTTATTGGATGAGATTGAGAAAGCTCACCCTGATGTTTTCCACATCTTGCTACAGGTAATGGACGATGGTCAGCTTACGGACAGCCTGGGCAGAAGGGTAGATTTTAAAAATACCATCATTATTATGACTTCCAATATTGGAACACGTCAGCTTAAGGATTTCGGACAAGGTATTGGTTTTCAGACCCAGGCCCGCGTGGCCCAGCAAAATGAGTATGTGCGTGGTGTTATTCAAAGTGCATTGAAAAAGTCATTTGCACCTGAATTCCTTAACAGGATTGATGATGTTGTACTTTTCAACAGTCTTTCAAAAGAAAATATTCATAAAATTATTGATATCGAACTTAAGGGCTTGTACGAACGAATTTACAACCTTGGTTATCACATTACAATTGCTGATGATGCTAAAGACTATATTGCTGAAAAAGGCTATGATCAACAATTTGGTGCACGCCCGTTAAAACGTGCCATTCAGAAGTATATTGAGGATCAGATGGCAGAGGTAATTATCAAATCTGAGCTAAAGCCTGGCGATACCTTGCTTGTAAAACTCAACAGCGAAAAAGAAGAAATATACATTGAAAGTGTTCCTACGGATACGAAAGCTATTGAGGATAAAGATGATAATAAAAAGGAGGAGACTACGAAGAAGAACGATAACTAGTCATTCTTTTATCAGATAATTGAACCGGGAAAAATATTCCCGGTTTTTTTATGCGGTTATTTCAGCGAACAGCTCATAATTTTCTGCCGCTGTGATCTTTGCCTGCACAAAAGTACCAGGTTTAATGGTGGTGTTATTTACCGGAATCAATACTTCGTTATCCACTTCAGGGGAATCATATTCGGTGCGGCCATAATAATAGTTTCCTATCTTTCGGTCGATAAGGATGGTTAATTCTTTCCCAATCTTCATCTCATTTAAATCTGAAGATATTTCTTCCTGCACTTTCATGATAGCTTCTGCACGGGACATTTTAACTTTATTGGGAAGACTATCCTCGTAATTCATTGCTCCAAATGTATCTTCCTCTTCAGAATAAGCGAAAACCCCTAGCCTGTCGAATCTTGTTTCTTTAACAAAACTCAGTAATTCCTGAAATTCAGTTTCCCCTTCGCCCGGATGCCCGGTTAAAAGTGTGGTTCTCAGCGATAACCCCGGGATATTTTCACGTAGCCTGACAATTAATTCCCTGGTCTGGCGGCTGTTATGTCCCCGGCGCATGAGCTTTAAAACCTTATCGCTGATGTGTTGTACCGGTATATCGAGGTATTTACATATTTTGGGATCATTTGAGATGGTATGCATCAGTTCATCGGGAAATTGCTGTGGGTATAAGTAATGTAATCTAATCCATTTAATTTTTTCAATTTTAGAAAGTTCCTGCACCAGTCGGTTCAGGTTTACATCGGCACCCAGATCTTTACCATAAGATGAGAGATCCTGTGCGATAAGGATAAGTTCTTTAACTCCGTTTTCTGCAAGGTAATGCGCTTCTTCTACCAGTTCTTCAATGGATTTTGAATGAAAATCACCCCTTATCAGTGGGATAGAGCAAAATGCACACTTCCGGTTACACCCTTCTGCTATTTTAAGATATGCATAATGGGAAGGGGTGGTTAGGAAACGTTGCTTACGCCCCTCTTTTTGAATGCGTCCGCCGATTTTTTGTACAATGGTTGCAATATCGGACACCCCGAAAAAGGCATCTACTTCACTTATTTCATTGGGTAAGGAGGATTTATATCGCTCAGAGAGACAACCCATAACAAAAAGACCGTTGATCAAACCTTTTTCCTTGGCCTGTGCATACTGAAGAATGGTATCAATGGATTCCTCTTTGGCATCATTAATAAAACCGCAGGTATTGATGATAACAGTACCTTTGGAGAAATTATCGGCATCGTGCTGAACATCAAATCCATTCAGTTCCAGTTGCCGCAGCAGGTATTCCGAGTCAACGAGATTTTTAGAGCAACCCAGGGTGATCAGGTTTACTTTTTTGGCATTTGCCATTCAGGAATTATTTTTTACTGAAAAGTGAATCAACAAATTCAAATTTGTTAAATATTTGCAGGTCTTCAATTTTTTCGCCAATGCCTATGTATTTAACGGGTATTTTAAACTGGTCAGAAATGCCAAGCACTACCCCACCCTTTGCCGTGCCGTCTAATTTGGTTAAAGCCAACGCATTAACTTCAGTGGCGGCGGTAAATTGTTTGGCTTGTTCAAAAGCATTCTGTCCGGTAGACCCATCCAGAACAAGCAAGATTTCATGCGGGGCATCCGGGGTAACCTTTTGCATCACACGTTTTATTTTACTCAACTCATTCATCAGGTTAAGTTTATTGTGCAAACGCCCTGCTGTATCTACAATAACTACATCAGCATCTGCTTTTACTGCAGAAGCCAACGTATCGTAGGCGACAGATGCTGGATCAGAACCCATTTTCTGTTTTATAATCTCCACACCTGCACGCTCTGACCAGACTACAAGCTGATCTACAGCAGCGGCACGGAAAGTATCTGCCGCACCAAGAATCACCTTTTTACCTGCTGCTTTAAAATGATGTGCCAGCTTACCAATGGTTGTTGTTTTTCCAACACCATTTACGCCTACCACCATAATTACATAAGGTTTTTTACCAAGGTCGTTACTGAAATCAAAGGATACATCATTGCCAATTTCTCCGAGCAATGAAGCTATTTCTTCCTTGAGAATTTGGTTTAGTTCACCAGTACTAAGGTATTTGTCGCGTAAAACCCTGGCCTCAAGCCGTTCTATAATACGCAGGGTGGTATCAACCCCCACATCAGAAGTGATCAATACTTCCTCGAGGTTATCTAAAACCTCGTCATCTACCCTCGACTTGCCGGCAACGGCGCGGGATAGCTTGGTAAATACATTGTCTTTGGTTTTTTGAAGGCCCTTATCAAGATTCTCCTTCTTATCTCTGGTAAAAAGTCCCATAATGGATGGATTTTAAAATATAAAAAAAGCTTTCCCCGGACTGAAGAAAGCTTCTCAAAATCTTTTTATAAGGAGCATTAAAGAATAGCTCAATCTTTAAGGAAGTCTTTTACATGTTCGTTATGGATAATTTCATCTTTAAACATGTATGAATCACTTTTTTTGGATTTTACCATCTTAATAACACGTGAAAAGTCTTTTCCACGGCCTGTTTTAAGTGTTGATATTACTTTCTTTGCCATTTTTCAGAATTTTATTTTATTTCACGATGTACAGTTACTTTTTTAAGCACTGGATTGTATTTTTTTATCTCCAGTCTTTCAGGTGTGTTTTTCCTGTTTTTTGTTGTGATATACCTTGATGTACCAGGCATTCCAGAATCTTTATGTTCTGTGCATTCAAGAATTACCTGTACCCTGTTGCCTTTTTTAGCCATGATTGAGAATTATTTTTTAAGTATTATCTATTTGAGAAAACCGCTGGTTTTGGCTTCAGCCATTGCATTTTTAAGGCCTTTTTTATTAATGATACGCAGACCATATGCTGAAACCCGCAAGGTGATCCACTTATCTTCATCTGCTATATAAAATTTTTTATCAAAGAGATTGGCCTTGAATTTTCTCTTTGTTCTTCTCTTGGAATGTGATACATTATTTCCAACAATAGCTTTCTTTCCGGTTATCTGACAAACTTTAGACATTTCTTTATGATTTGGGTTCAAAAAATCGAGTTGCAAAATTCGGCTTTTTTCTTTTAAAAATCAAATATTTTCATAGAAAAAACACCGTTAAAATGCATTTTTTGGCTAAATATTATTTTGAGGTGCTATGAGAAGTAGTTTTTCAATCTGAAGTAGAAGAACTCTCTATCTCTCGTACCCTGATTGATCATAATAAATCGCTTTATTTTGCTATTAATGTTTTCAGCAATTGCATTGGTATACCCTTTTTCGAAGTATCTTTTTATAATACTTTCATTGCGTTCTATAAGCGACTTAAAGTTTAGCATTTCTATTACATCTTGCTTTTCCACGTTTCGGTACCATTTTTCCAAAGCCAGGTTAATGAAGGTAGGATCATTACCTACGTTTTCTTTTTTGTACCAATTTCTGAACTCGCAGCTTAGCTCATAAGCTTTCTTGATATCGGGATAAAGTTTAAAAAGTGTAGTTGCTCTTTGAGCCTGGTTCGATGTCCATTGGTTTTGGTATTTAAAAAGCAAGAACCTGCTTCTGGCTAATAATTCCATTGGGGTTTCTCCATTTTCTGTTTTTTGTTCATTGTACACGAACTTGCTTTTCTTGTATCGCTTACCAGCAATAGCGCATTGATTTTTTCTTTTCTTTTCTTGTTGTTTGTGTTGTTCATATTTGAGTCTTTTGTCTCTCAGGATTTCTTGTCTGAATCGGACTCTAACATCCTGGCATGAGTCAAGTAAACTCTTTATAATGTGAAATTTATCAGCAATATGGCCGGCATTGGGGAAAGCTATACGACAGAACCAGTCATAGCTATTAGAAAGATCCCTGGTGATATTTTTTACATCATACCCTCTACCTTCAAAAAAAGAAGTTAATAAACTAAGTTCTTTTGCTTTTAGTGTTTTTGCCAATAACGCAATTTTACCCGTATCTCTGTTGGATAAAACCGTATGCATATCTTCCCCTATCTGCTTTTCATCAATAGCCATGTTAGGACCTATGTTTTCTACTTCTAAGATTGGAACACGTATTTCTTTGTCGATGCCTTTTTCTTTATAAGTGAGGTCGTATTGATGGTGTTCTGCTTGTGATTGAGTATCTAAAAAACCACTGAGCGTATCACGGTACCACCTCCATAGCTTTTGAGGTTCAACACACAGAGATTTAGCTATCGGTGTTGTATTTGTCTGGAGTTTGTCCAAAAGCCTCTTTTAAAAAAGAAGCAAACTCCTTGGTTGCTTTTACTCCTTCCGGATTAAAGTTATAGCTATTGCTGAAATGCTTCTTTTCGCCTTTATACTTCCATCTGCGGCGATACAACTTCAAATAAACCGGCTTACCTTTTAAGGGAAAACTTTGTAATTCTAGTGGATTACAATAGCCATCTAAAACAATCTCTTTGCTACTTGTCATCGCAGTTGGTATTAATTCAGGTTGTTCGTCAAAACGGATATGAATGTAATCTTTCTTTTGTTTTACCTCTGTGATTTCAAAATGTTGAGTGATTTCCTCTGGGAAAAATACACTCATTAAGCTTTTAATTAATTCTGTTGATTCCATTTTACAAAGTAACGAATACTTCTCCAGCACCTCAAAATAATATTTAGCCATTTATTGATTTTTACCAGCAACTCCGTCGAGTCATGCCATATTCATATGTCTGGAGGAACTGCTTATATCTTTGCCGTCCGGCGCAATATAGTC
>JBEPYD010000126.1:0-9389 GCA_041641575.1 Bacteroidales bacterium | reverse complement strand
GTTTCAGCAACATTCTCTTTAGCCTGCTCCGGGCTGAGATAAGAGATTCCAACCCTAACCCCCACAGTTTGGTTTTGTTTTAGATTAAACGAGGCATACGCCCCTATCCGGCGCTTTTTTACGGGTGTGTTTTCCTCAAAAATGATTTGGGATTTATTTGCAGAATCCAGCAATGTATCATTCCACACTCCCTTTTCTGCAAATGGTTCACTGAAGGCTGCATAGAAATATACCTGGTATGGATTCTGTCCGCCCCACCCACCGGAGAAAGATCCCCACCCCTGCATGGATGTGTCTGAAACAATTTGCACAAATGCTTCAATGCACCGTGAGTCATTAAGGCCAAGGCGTGACAGAGTATGTGCTACATCAATAAAAATATTACCTTTTATATTTTCCTCCTTGTTCCATGTGTAAAAAGTGTATTTATGAAAACCTGTATGGGAGGTTGATGTTACTTCAGCAATAACATCTCCAGTTTTACGTGCAAGCGTTACCCCATAATAGCCCGGAAATGCTCTTTCATTGATATTCTTAACAGATGCATAATTTTTCAAGTCTGGTGGTCCTGTTTGTGGTATCACCAGAATATTGCCATAACGTGGTCCTCCGCCGGTGCCACTTGTATGTGTATGGCTGAAGCCTGCAATGGGAAGGCCGGGTCTGTAACCATTGGTGGGCTGTGGCGGAAGAATATCCGGACTTACTTTTACCATTCCAAAGGGCACTGATGCTCCCGGCAAAACATTGCCTGTAACAGATCCAAAAAAAGGATTTACAAGTCCGGCGACCGGGAATATATCATCCTCTTGTGATGGTTGATCAGGTATGGAATTCAAATTGCACGACAGAAAAGAGAAAACAAAGAATAAGCTAAAAACCAGAGCAAAAAAGTATAAAGAAATTCTAAAAATCATGATGACTATAAAAATATTTACGTTTGCAAAGCCTGGAGCACTTCAATATCTTCCGGACGCAGTTTTCCATTACTAGCCGGTCCAACATTTAGCAAAAGGTTACCGTTTAATTGCCGGGTGTTTTTTAACCACTGATTTACTTTTTCCACAGATGCCACAGAGTGATCCCATTCGTGCCAGAACCAATTTCCGGAAGGAAACTTTTCGTTACCTTTTACAGACATTGTAGCTTCAACCTGAAGCGGGAAAAACTTTTCTTTTCCCAGCCATGGCCATTTGCTCCTGTAACTCTTTAGCTCTGTGCCTCTTTCAGCACAAACAGCATCAACCGGGTGCAGGGGGACAGTTTTAAAAGCTGAAGTAGGATTATTGAGAATGATGCATTTCGGTTGCCATTTTTTCACCTGCGTATATACATAATCCATTTGCCAACGGAAAGCACCTTCACTACGCCAGGAATCGATAAATTCTTCTGCATCTACAAAATTACCATCTTCTCCTTTCCATCCGTTTTGCTGCTTTTTCCAGAAGCCATCAAACCAGAATTCGCACAAATCACCATAATTTGTGCTCAATTCTTCCAATTGAGGGAGCATAAAATCCATCACATAGGCATGTTCATCCGCATTGTGCAATGGGTTATTTGAATCCCACAGGGAATAATACAAACCCGGCTTCAATCCATATTTTCTTGCCGAATCACAAAATTGTGCCACAATATCTCTTTTATATGGTGTGTTTTTTACTGAATAATCCGTATATTTTGTATTAAACAAACAAAATCCATCATGGTGTTTAGCCACCAGCACCATGTACTTCATACCGGCATCTTTAGCCGTTTTTGCCCATTGGTCGGTATCAAGACTTTCAGGATTGAAAACGCCAATATCCAGTGAGCCATTACTCCATTCTTTATCATAATATGTATTAATGCCGAAGTGAACAAACATGCCAAAGTCCAACTCCATAAAAGCTTTTTGCGCTCCAGTAGGCAAGACTTCCGATGAATCTTCCACCAACAGGGAGGAATGATGAATGCTGCCATATAGCGGAAATGCTGCCGATAAGCCTGCGGCTGTTGAGGCCATTAGAAATTCTCGTCTTTTCACCTTAATAGTTTATAGATTTAAATATCGTTCAATTTCATGTTAATCTCTTTTAAAACCTGCTGCTCATTTTTATTTTTCCCGATGGCAAGGTAATATAGCATATAGCTTTTTTCTACCTTCTCTCCTGCATCGAGAGAGGTATAAGAATGGAAACCTTTAAAAATGCTACGAGGATTAAATATAAGTTCATTGTATGAGCGACCTATACCAGTAGTTCCAAATTCCATCCCCAATGCTACGGGTGTTCCATTTTCCTGATGGTTCCAAATATTTAGCCACGGATACTCACTGCTTTTCCATTTATATAATAATAAATTTCCACTTACAGGATCGTAAGCAGACACCCACCCTATACTATCGGATATAATATGCGTGGAAACAAAATTTCTTTTAGTATTTGGCCGGCGTAAATCAAAACGCTTACCCATGCTATCCTGCGCAATAGGCCAACTGTATGCATATAATGATGGATCAGGCCATGAATGGTTCTGCAGAAACCCCTCTCCTGCATTGGAAAGAATGATGGTTTCCTTGTTTAAAAATGGCGGGCCAATTGTGACATGCTGTACAATATTATTCAAGCGAAGCACTGAGGAGGTAGATGAAAACTCTTCGTAAACCAAAATGCAGCCTGCCCGGGCACTACTACGAAAGCTTCTTACAATTTCCATCTGATCCTGAGGTGCGGCAACTTTGAGCTTCAGGAGTGTATCATTAAGGGTTTCTACATTCCACAAAACATTAGAAGCTTGCCCATTATGAGGTACCCCCATGGCTATTTCGCCCTTTGTAGGTGCCCCCCATCTGCCGGTGCATAAAAAATGGCCCTGAAAAGGAGCTCCATTCCTGTTATTAGGCGGCATTTGCTCCGTTTTCAAACTCCAGGTTAAAGGATTTGTGCTGTTTTTATGGTTGTTTTCTAATGCTACTATATTTCCGCCCCAGGGTTTTATCTGCATTTGAATCTTATTGCCCATGAATACAATTGTATCAGCAGGTGCAGGCTGATAAGCGAATTGTGGCAACTTGCCACTGTAATCAACAGTATATTTTTTCTCATTATTTTCAAGTACCATCAGGCCCTCATTTACATAAATACCTGGCCCAGAATAAACCGGCCACTTTTGGGTCAGATCAACAGGAGTATTGTTCACCCACCAATCGGCAATACGGCCATATCCATTTTCTACCGGCCACTCAGGTTGTTCGTATGGCGGAGAAGTCATATATAATTGTGGTTCCACAGGGCCATAACCCCAATCGTAAATTGGCTCAATAAAAGTACCCTTTGATGAATATTTAACACGAAGTTTATCACCTCCTGAGGTGTAATACAGAATCTCATTATCACTTAAACGTTCGTACTTGCCGGCTGCAGACATTTGTGCAACAAATGAAGCAAAATTATTAAAAGAATCTTTTTCAAACGCTTCCAATACCTGGCCAGCTATTTTTCCCAGCGCTGCCTGTGTAATAAAACTATTATTTTTTACCTGCGTCAGATTACCACCTATAGCAACAACATATACGTACAAGTTATCCGTTTCAGCAAATAAAACAGAATCTCTTACTTCAGCATGTTTAAAAGAAGAAAATGTGATGAAGCTACCATTTCCATTGGGTGATACACTTCCATTTTTCATAGCTTTGACGGGGAACAGGTCCTTATTTGTAATTTTCACATCATCGGAACCATACCTCGCGATAAAGTCTCTCTCCCAGTGCTTTCCCCATTGTGTAATGGTATCCTGCATGCGTGCATAGATTTGCAAGGCATTTTCAGGCATTTTATTCATCTGAACCAATACATTTCTGTGCTGAGCCACCTGTAACCATGGGTTACGTATCATACCCCTCAGGTCGTCGTAAAACATTCCACCTCCTGTAATTACCTCAGGGAAATCTTTACCATTGGCACGTGAAACAAGTTTCCATGTGGTATTTTTATAAGCAGCAGTAGTAAATGCACCATACGGGTAGAAAGCACTACCCAGGGTATAACTATCACTTATGTAAAAGTGTTGTTTTATAAAGGAAGGATATCGAAGACCATATGATGGTTTGCTGTTTATATAAAAGGCGGGTTTGCCCATTTTTTTCAGAGCAAGGCTTTGCATTAGGGGATGCGGCCTGTATTTACTGGTGGCGGCATGCACTGTCTGAAGCGGGCCTTTATTGGCGGGTCTGCTGTAAATTAAATCCTTAACATGAAAATCAGCACCTCCAAACCACATCCAGCCGAGGTAATCAGTATCTGCCATTCGCTCGTTTAAGGCAGGAGCACCGCGTGATTCGGAGCCACCTGTTACACCATAACTATAATGCAGTGCAATTTCGGCGGCAAAGTAATCCAATACGGCTTTGGCCATGATCCGCACTTCCTCATCACGGGCAAAATCATATACATTTAACCAGCCAATAACGTTATATACACCATAAGTACTTGCATTAAATTCAGCAGTGCCATAATGGTAAATTTTCTGTGAATACCATTGTATCCATTCTTTCATATTTGACTTCCATGTTGCCGCCCCGGGGAATTCTTCCGGGTAATCCTCCATAAGTTCTGCAAAAATATAACCACTTGTACGGCTCATGTTTACATGATTTTCTGTTCCTTCACCTGTCCATGGATTATAACTGTTCGAGAGGTTATAGACATTCTGCAAGTATTGCAGTTTATATTTTTCCATTGCAGGTGCATTTGGAAACATGGGCATTAATCTAGCCATGCCTACCAGTACAAAATGAAAGGGAACTTTGTTTGTGAATTCTTCCATTGAGAGGTAAGCATTTGCCAGGGAATCGCTTATACCATACTTTGATAAACGGGCAATGGTAGCAGGCCAATAGGCTTTTTCAGGATCGCTGTAATTGGGAACAGGCACCTGGTAGATGTCCGCAGCATAATCAATAATTACCTTTTTTCTCTCTTCGTAAGAATGATGTTGTCCTAAAAGATTCTGGGATATTAAAATTAGCAGGGAAAAACAAATTTTACTGAATTGTCCAATCATTTCACTCTCCTTCTATAAAAAATGGATCAACAATAAAACACTAATAATTAGCAGGATTAAAAATACAATTTCTCCAAGGAAAGATCGAATTAAATCCTTGTTGTATTTTTGATTCTTAAATGATTTGATCCAGTTTTTTCTCACGTATAGCGGAAATTGCATTATTAATGATAAGTTGTTGTATTTGTTTACTTTGCCGTAAACAACTTATTATACAATAATACAACAGAGAGAATACTAAAATATGGAATATTATCCCAAATTACCATTACAGAAATTTTTCAATGTGTCTGTGCATCCTTTTTATAAGCAGACGCATAAGCTGTAGGGGTTTTTCCAAATTCTTTTGAAAAACATTTGCTAAAATACTGTGGATCGTTGAAGCCTACCGCGTAGGAAACATCAGCAATTTTCATCTGGTTTGTTTGCAACAACTGGGCCGCTCTTTTAAGTCTGACCTGCCGAATGAATTCATTTGCTGAAGTACCAATTACTGCATCTAATTTGCGGTAGAGTACAGACCGGCTCATGGCCATTTCTGATACAAAAGCGGAAACATCAAACGCCGGATCAGAAATATGTTTTTCAATTACCTCCATGGCTTTAGAAAGAAACTTTTCTTCCTGGGAAGTAATAGTAACTTCTTTTGGCTGAAGAATTATCTCTTGTTTAAATTTTTCCTTAAACCTGAGTCTTGTATTGGTAATATTCTTAATTTTATGCACAAGCACATCCGGGCTAAAGGGTTTGATAATATAATCAACGGCTCCTACTTCAAGCCCTTCAAGCATGGCCTCGTCAGAGGATTTTGCTGTTAACAGGATAATCGGAATATGATCTGTGGATGCGTTCCCAGCCAGTTTTTTAGTCATCTCAATGCCGTCCATTACGGGCATCATGATATCAGTTATAATAATATCAGGCATCTTATTTTGTGCAATTTCATACCCCTCCAACCCATTATCCGCCTGATAAACAAAGTAATTATTGCTTAAGGTATTGTAAAGGAATACCCTGAGCTCAGCATTGTCCTCAACTATAAGTAACCGGCTTCTTTCTTTCTCCTGTGGTTCCAAAACGTTTTGTTGGTTCTTTGGAATTATACTCTGAGGCATAGCATTTGAAGTTAATTCAGGCACTCTGGCTCTTTCAGCAGTAAATTCTTCACCCGCATAGGCCTCTTTTTCTGCCGGAAGCATCACAATGAATTTACTTCCTTTATTCAGCTGGCTTTGAACTTTAATTTCTCCTTTATGGTTTATAACCAGTTCCCGGGTAAGGGAAAGACCAATTCCAGAGCCTGCCGTTCCCAGAAAGCGTGCTTTTTCTTTGTGCTCTTCTGATTTGTCAACCTGGTAAAACCGGTCAAATATTTTCTTTATCTTTTCTTCGGGTATTCCTATTCCAGTATCAGACACAGATATTCTGAGCATTCTGCCATTGCCAGTGATGCCATTGTCCTCTTCATTAGTTTTTTGAATAATTGAAATTGAAATGGTTATTTTTCCGCCTTCAGGTGTGAATTTAAATGCATTAGATAAAAGATTAAATAAAATTTTGTCAATTTTATCTTTGTCAAGCCAAACCTCAGCCTTTTCCACATTGGTTATAAAACCATAGGAGATGGAGTGATCATAGGCATACTGGTCAAATGCTTTTTTTATATTCTTAATAAATTCTACTGCATTTATACTGCTAAGCTTTAGACGGGTATTTCCGGTCTCTATTTTTCTGAATTCAATAATCTGATTAACAAGATTTAGCAAGCGCTGGGTATTATTTTCCACCATCTTTAGCTTATCTGTCACAACATCATTACATTCATTCGATTGTAAAATTTGTTTTACGGGTCCAATAATTAACGTGAGAGGTGTACGGAATTCATGAGAAATATTTGTGAAAAACAACAGCTTCAGTCTGTTAACTTCCTCAATTTTTTTCTTTTCGATGTCTTTGATGAGCAACCGGTTCTTCATTTCCTGTTTTGAAACTAAATAACTTCTGAAGCCGATAAATATTCCAACTATGATTAAAATATAAAGAATGTAAGCATAATTTGATTTCCATATGGGTGGTAAAACAATAACTTCTATCCGGTCGCCCTGGTAATTCCAGAGGCCATCATTATTTGAGGCCCTTACCTTGAAAATGTATTTTCCGGGATCAAGGTTCGTGTAGGTGGCATTTCTTCGGGTAGACGGATCTGTCCATTCTTCAGAAAATCCTTCTAACTGGTACTGGTATAAATTTTTGCGTGTTGAAGTATAATTTAAAGCGGTAAATTCAAATGTAAAAACCGCCTTATGCGGCAGCTTTATACTATTGGTTAAAAGGATGCTTTTATCCAAAGGAGAATCTTCTGTGTCAATTTCCACATCGCGGTTGGAGAGCCTGAAGTTGGTTATCCAAACAGGAGGAATATGCGGATTATCAAAAATTTTATGCGGATCGAAGACATTGAACCCGTTAATGCCGCCAAAATACATTTTTCCATCGCTGCTTTGAAGTGCAGCTGAATATGAAAACTGGTTACTTTGTAAGCCATCGTTTATATCATATATCCGGAACTGCCGGTTGGCAGGATTTATCCGTGTTATTCCCTGATTAGAGCTTACCCATAGATTGCCAGTGGAATCTTCCAGAATTTGGTGAATGGCATTGCTGGATAAGCCATAATGCTCGGTATATACCTCCCACCGGTTTAAAGCGGGATCAAACCCGACCAGTCCCCCTCCTTCCGTTCCAACCCAAAGCTTGCCATTGCTGTTTTCGTAAATACAACGAATTCCTTTATTCATGGCCTGCGATATCACATTGTCTGGTGGAGAAATAGGAATAAACTCATCTGCACGATAATCGTACCGAAAAAGTGGCTGACTTCCTATCCAAAGATTTCCCCTGCTGTCGTTAAGCAGATAAGTTACCCTGTTGCTTTGGGCATCATCATTTTCGTGGGTCAATAAATAATTTTTAAGGTCTCCTGTGGCCAGATTTATGCGCGCCAGGCCATCGAGCGTGGCAATCCACAGATAACCCCGCTGATCCTCGGTAATGTTCCAAACGTTATTGCTAACCAACTGTAACGAATCATTCTGATTATAATTAATTTTTTCAAAATGTCCGGTTTCACGATTAAACCGACTTAATCCATTGGCAAAAGTGCCAATCCAGAGTGTATGGTATGAATCTTCATAAATGGCTGTAATAACATTGCTGTTAATGGAATGGGGATTCCCAGGATTATGTTTAAAATGAGAAAACTTTCCGGTAGAAGGATTATATGCATTGAGTCCTCCACCATCAGTACCTATCCATATTACACCCTTATGATCTTCTTCAAAACAAAGGACAGATTTATGACTTAATGAATTTTTATTCCATCCTAACTGTGAATGGTGTTCGAAATTTTTTATGTTTTGGTTATAAATTGACAATCCTCCGCCAAAAGTTCCTACCCATAAAATTCCGGTATTGTCAAGATATGTTGAATAAACAGCATCACTTGATATTCCGGCGGATTCATTAATGTCATAACGATACCTGGCCATTGAACCTGATTTGACATCATACACATTAAGCCCACCGCCATCCGTTGCAATATAAACATCACCCTCAGGGGTTTCCTCTACATCTTTCACAATGTTATTAGAAAGTGAAAAGTCATCAGATTCTGTATGAAAATGACGGAATTGGTTGTTTTTTTTGTCATAAAGAAAAAGACCAAATCCTTCAGTACAAATCCAAAGTTTATCATCGTAACCCGGTACTATGGTTTTTCCTGTAAACCGATTTTTATGCCACTCCTTTGCATCTTCGCCAAAGGATATAAATTCATATGTCCGCTCTTTTTTAAGATTCACTTTATAAACTCCTGCCGACCTGCCGGAAGCTACCCACATAACACCATCCTGGTCAAAAGATATGGAAGATATCTGGTTTTCTTCAGGAATGATATATGGTTTAAATAACTCTTCATCCTTTAGTTTATAAAAAATACCATCACCCAAAGTTCCGACCCATAACGTTCCTTCATCGTCAATTGTAATGGTTCTTACAAATACATTTTCAGGAAAGTTCCCTTGCTCCGATGGTCGTGAAAAAGACTGTTTTTCCCTGTTGAAGATATTGAGGCCATCTCTGGAACCAATCCACAAATCGCCATTTGTATCTTCAACAATGGCATATATTTTATTATCAATTAATGAGTATGGATTCAGAGGGTCATTACGGTAAACTTTTACTTCATAGCCATCATACTGGTTTAAGCCATCGCTGGTGCCAAACCAGATAAATCCAAATGAGTCTTTATAAATACAATTTACGGTATTGTGCGATAATCCCTGCTC
>JBEPYD010000125.1:0-9390 GCA_041641575.1 Bacteroidales bacterium | reverse complement strand
TGCGAGCTTTACCCTCACAGTCGCGGATCTGCAGGCAGCCGAAGTATTTGACTTTGAGACAAAGTCCAGCTACAGCATCCGGGTACAAACCGACGATGGCAATGGCGGTACTTATGAGGAAGTGTTCACCATCGCCGTAACAGATGTAAACGAAGCACCAGAGGCAATCTCATTATCGGCCAATAGCATTGATGAAAACAATTCGGTCGGAGATGTCATTGGGAGTTTTTCCACCACAGACCCTGATGCCGGTGATACCCATACTTATACCCTGGTAGCAGGCACAGACGACGTAGACAATGCGAGCTTTACCCTCACAGGCGCTGATCTGCAGGCAGCCGAAGTATTTGACTTTGAGACAAAGTCCAGCTACAGCATCCGGGTACAAAGCAATGATGGCAATGGCGGTACTTTTGAGGAAGTTTTCACCATCGCCGTAACAGACGTGAATGAAGCACCAGAGGCAATCTCATTATCGGCCATTAACATTGATGAAAACAATTCGGTTGGAGATGTCATTGGGAGTTTTTCCACCACAGACCCTGATGCCGGCGATACCCATACTTACACCCTGGTAGCAGGCACAGGCGACGCAGACAATGCAAGCTTTACCCTCTCAGGCGCTGATCTGCAGGCAGCCGAAGTATTTGACTTTGAGACAAAGTCCAGCTACAGCATCCGGGTACAAACCGACGATGGCAACGGCGGTACTTTTGAGGAAGTTTTCACCATCGCCGTAACAGATGTAAACGAAGCACCAGAGGCAATCTCATTATCGGCCAATAACATTGATGAAAACAATTCGGTTGGAGATGTCATTGGGAGTTTTTCCACCACAGACCCTGATGCCGGCGATACCCATACTTACACCCTGGTAGCCGGTGAGGGTGATAACGATAACGCCAGTTTTACCATCAATGCCGGCCAGTTAAAAGCAGCAGAAGTTTTTGATTATGAGATAAAATCATCCTATAACATTCGGGTGCAGACTACCGATGGCAATGACAGTACTCTGGAAAGCACTTTTACAGTAATGATTACCGATGTTGATGATGCTACAAACATTGGTGAAGCCGCATACTTCAGTAACATTAAAATATATCCTAATCCTGCTGCTGAGGAGGTTACAATTGAACACCCGGCATTTGAAAAGGCCGAGAGGATTTATTTGTTAAACGCTACAGGAAGAATTGTGAAAGAACAGCGTGCAGGTGAAGAAAACACCGTGTTAGAAATTTCTGAAATAAGATCCGGCGTTTATTTTATCAGAATAGACAAAGGAAAACCATTTAAAATCATAATTCAGTAATAATTGAATCAATCATCGTTAAAAAAAGTGGCCGGGTATTTAAATATATCCGGCCATTTTTTAGGGTTCAACTTGGTATAATCCAAATTCCTTTCTGAAAACAATCGTAGAAAGAATTAAGCTTTTTTCCTCCCGAAAACATGCACCTTAGCGTTTTTATTCAAAAGCTATTAATGCGATACTAAAAAGTCATCTTTTTTATTACCATTGAAATTGATACTTTGGTAGAGTTATATTGCAGGAGGATTTTCTCTATTGCGCCTTTAGGAAATTCAATCCACAGATTGCATATAAAGCGTTTCACGGGTAACTCTTATATTCAGGCGGGTGGAAGTACCTTCCCTGGTACCTACATCTTACATCCGGTTAAGACGGTAGTTAATAATTCTGCTGTCCAACCTTTCCAAGGCAGCATTATTTTGAACAAAAGTGTCAGGTATGCTTATTCTAATGAGCATCTGAGGTGATAACAATAATGATATTTTTTTTCATGATTAAAATTTATAGTTTGAAATTTTCTTTTTGATGCCTCATTAAGTCTTTGAATTAAGTTTAAGATCATTTTATTTAAACCCATTCTAAATTTTGCTGTTGCGGTTGTTAATCATTGCTTAAAACTAAGCGAAAGCTTACCTTTATACATGCTTTTAACCAGCAGTACTGGTGACATTTGCAGCATCTCTTGCACCAGGGTGCAAAACATGCAGCATATATAAAATGAACAGAGCGTGTAGAATAAATGTATTTATTTATCTAAATATATAGATATGTTTAGATATTATGCATATATTTGCAACCGAAAAACAATAAAAAAATGGATGTTTCAGCTATAAAAATTCGTTACGATGCACTTGCCGGTGATGACTGTTGTCTCTCCTGCGGTGGTGCAGCCGATAAAAGCCAGGCACAACCCGGTGAGGTTTGCATTGATCTGGGTAGCGGACGCGGTACTGACGTGCTTCGTCTGGCAGAGGAAGTAGGGCCAACAGGCTTCTCCTACGGGGTAGATGTTACACCTGAGATGATAAAGAAAGCGGAAAAGACGGCAACCAAAATGGGTGTTGAGAATGTGAAGTTCATTCATGCCGATCTCGAAAATATTTCACTGGATGATGGATTGGCCGATTTGATTATCTCAAACTGCACCCTGAATCACGTAAATCAAAAAGATAAGGTCTGGAGCGAGATTTATCGACTGCTCAAACCCGGTGGCCGTTTCGTAATCAGTGATATTTATTCTACGCAACCGGTTCCGGAAGAATATAAAAATGATCCCGAAGCCGTGGCTGAATGTTGGGCCGGTGCCGTTACACGTGAACAATATATGAACAACATAGAGCAGGCCGGATTTAAATCAGTGGAAATACTTGAAGAATCAGTTCCCTACGACAAAGGAAAAGTGCAGGTATGCAGTTTTACCATCAGGGGCACAAAAAAGAAAAATTCGTGTTGCTGTGGCAATACATAATTAGTTTTAACCCTCTTAATAATTTTCAGATGAAGAGTTTAATTAAAAAGCAAAAGGTGAAAAACAATGATAACGCACAGTGTTGTGCCAAGAAATCAAAAATTGTTGCCGGATGCCACGACTAAAGAAAAGGGCTTAACGGCCCTTTTTTTAAATGAATTTCAATATGCAATTATCAAAATATAATGTTGTATCCAAAATTAAGGATGCCAATGATTACTTTGTCATCAATGCCCTTTCAGGCAATGCCGATATCCTTGATGAGGTAACTTATCTGGATTTAATGTCTGGTAATTCTCAGGATATCCGGTTTGCCGAAAAAGGATACATGGTAGACCCTGAAGAAGAAAAACGGCGTTTCCACAAGGAATATCTCACCTTTCTCGATGAGCGTGAAAAGGATGAACTTCAATTATTCTTTGTTACCAATTACAGTTGCAACTTCAACTGCCCTTATTGTTACCAGGCTGGCTACCAGCCGGGGAAAGGAGTTATAAATAATGAGATTACGGATGCTTTTTTCAGCCATGTGGAACAAAATTTCTCCGGCAGACGCAAGTACCTTACCGTATTTGGGGGAGAGCCCTTATTGCCGGGTAAGAATCATAAAGAGAATATTCAGTACCTGTTAGAAAAAGCCACAGCCAAAAATCTTGATGTGGCCATTGTTACCAATGGCTATCACATAAGTGAATATATGGAAGTTTTTTCCCGGGCACGTATACGGGAAGTACAGGTTACCCTTGACGGGACGGAAGAACTGCATAACCAACGCAGGCCGTTGAAAAATGGCCGGGGAACTTTTGCCCAAATAGTGGAGGGTATTAACAAATTAGTGGCAGTAGGAATCCCTGTAAACCTTCGTATGGTAGTAGACCGGGATAATATTAGCAACCTGCCCGCGTTGGCGCAATTTGCCATAGACAGGGGTTGGACACAGGCTCCCGAATTTAAAACCCAGCTTGGACGGAACTATGAGCTGCATGAGTGCCAGGACAACGGCAGTAAACTATATTCACGGCTTGAATTGTACAACGATCTGTACGCGCTTATTCAGGAACATCCGCATATAACAGAATTTCATAAACCTGCTTTTTCAGTTTCACGCTTCCTTTTCGAGAACGGAGAATTGCCACCTCCATTATTTGATGCCTGTACCGGTACAAAAACAGAGTGGGCATACGATTATACCGGAAAAATTTATGCCTGTACGGCAACCGTGGGTAAAAAAGGCGAAGAACTTGGCACTTTCTTCCCGGAAGCCAAATGGAAGGATGAGGAAGTGGAAGAATGGAAGGACCGGGATATACTCTCTATTCCGCAGTGTCGCGATTGCGCTCAGAGCCTGATCTGCGGCGGCGGCTGTGCATCCATGGCCCGCAATTACAATGGCAATCTCAACAGTCATGATTGCCGGCCAGTAAAAGAATTAATGGAACTTGGGATAGCAAGTTATTTAAAAAATGAAGAGGCATGAACTGTACCCGTTGCAATAACAAAGTTTGCCGTACCACACAAACCTGCCAGGCCACTGCATTTGATACAAAAAGTTTAAAAATGGAGTACCTTACAGAACAGGAAATGGTGCAAAGCGCTGCTGCTTTGGTTGATGACGGGCGTGCCGGCACCCTTTCCAGGCTTGATGAGATTATTGAATTTTCAAAAGCCATGGATTACAAGCTTCTGGGACTGGCATACTGCTATGGCATGGAGCGGGAAGCAGCGCTTGTCAGAGACCGTTTGAAGAAATCCGGATTAAATCTGGAGGCTGTCTCCTGCACGGTGGGAGGGATTGCCCAAAACCAGGTAAATGAAAAGTCGCAGATAAAAAATGTATCTTGCAACCCTTTGGGGCAGGCCGCTCAACTGAACAGAGTTGAACCTGACCTTGTAGTAACCATGGGTTTGTGCCTGGGTCATGATATCTTATTTAACCGTGCCATTGAAGCAGATGTAACCACCCTGGTAGTGAAAGACCGGGTTCATAATCATGCGCCTCTAAAAGCACTTGAAAAATAAAAACAAATTAAATATTCATAAAAATGAAAGAAATTTCAGCAAACGAATTCGATTCAGTTATTAAACCCGGAGGACCGGTACTTGTTGATTTTTATTCAACCGAATGCCCGCCTTGTGAGGCTTTGGCTCCAAAACTCGAAAGCATTGAGGAATTATTTAAAGAAGAAATTACTTTCGTGAAGATTTTCCGACAGGGAAACCGTGAGCTGGCTGAAAAACTGGATGTAAAAGGTTCACCTACGCTACTTTTTTACGATGAAGGAAAAGAATCCGGACAACGGCTTGCCGGAGGCATTAAAAGATCGGAAATTATTGCAGGTATCCGTGCGCTCATAGGTAAAGAAAAGACCAAAGATATAATGAGCCAGTTAAAGCCGGTGGTTACCCATACAGATGTTGCAATTTTAGGGGGTGGTCCTGGCGGATTAACAGCAGGCCTATATCTGTGTCAGGCAAAAGTTGATACCACCCTTATTGATGTAGCTCTTCCGGGTGGATACGTGGCCACCACGCATATGATATCCAACTATCCCGGATTTGTAGATCCGCAACCCGGTTTTATGCTCTCACACAACATGTCGGAGCAAACCAAAAAATGTGGTACCCGCTATAAGGTTGCCGTAGACATCACGAAAGTGGATTTGGAGAAAAAAGAAATTGTGGTGGATGAACATGAAACCATAAAAGCGAAGAAAATTATAATTGCCACGGGTACTTCACCCAACAAGCTGAACGTTCCCGGAGAGTCAGAATATGCCGGCAATGGCATCTCTTACTGTGCCACCTGCGATGCCAAATATTATGAAGATAAGGAAGTTATTGTAATTGGCGGTGGCAACAGCGCTATTGAAGAATCTGATTTTATCTCAAAATTCGCAAAGAAAATTACCATTGTACATCAGTTTGATAAGCTACAGGCCAATAAAATGGCACAGGAAAAGGCCTTGAACAATCCTAAGATTGATTTTATGCTGGAGCATGAACCCCGCGCATTTATTAAAAATAGCGATAAAATGGAAGTGGAAGTGGAAGATCTCAAAGCCGGAACCCGGAAAAAAATCTCCGCAGATGGTATTTTCATTTTTGTTGGTCTTAAGCCTAACCTGAGCATCTTCAATGGCGCCCTTGAACTAGATCAGTGGGGTTATATCAAAACCAATGAAGACATGCAGACCAATGTAGAAGGTGTTTACTCTGTTGGCGATGTAAATAGTAAAAAATACAGGCAGATTACAACTGCCATTGCTGATGGCACCATTGCGGCTATCAGCATTACAAAAGAAGTGGGTTAATACAGATTTCTCTGTGTTTTGATTTTGGCAGGCTTTCTTAACGGGGAAGCCTGCTTTTTGATTTAAAGAATAGCGGTTTCGACAGGTATATATAATTTTAATTTTGAGGATGACTTTGAAAAATAATACTTATCACTTAATTTGCTGAATAAATCATAAACATATTTTTCAATGTTCGGAAAAACAAAAATATACCTTAACCATCTTGGTTTTCTTTGTCACACAGCAAAGGCTGCGCGCATAGAACCTTCAGAGCACAAACAGTTCGTTGTTCAAAACATGGCATACAATGCCGAAGAAACACTTACTGGTGGAGAGAACTGGCAGGTAGTTTTCAAAGGAAAATTAGTAGAAGAAAATACAATACAAGGCACCATTATGCGTGCCGATTTCTCCGAGTTAACAAAACCCGGTATTTACAGGATAGCCCTTCCTGATCTGTCGTCTTATTCTGCACAATTTGCCATCACGGATGGTGTTTTTGTGCCGTTGTTGCGCATGTTGCTTGATGGTGTTCACCTGAGGCGTGCTGGTGATTTTGAAAATGAGTGGCGCGGACCTGCAACCACTGATGATGCCGTTTTTGACAATTCCGGAAAATACAAAGATGTGAGCGGTGGTTGGTATGATGCCGGTGACCTTCGCAAATGGATGACTATGTCTACTTTACCTGCGGCAGCTTTTGTACAGACCTATCAAAAGCTGGATCTGAAATGGAACCACTACGCCGCTGAGCAGGTTGCACCCAACGATTTGATTACTGAGGCAGCCTGGGGCATTGACTATATCCTCTCCATGCAGGATGAGCAAACAGGCATGTTCTATGAAGATGTAGCCGGTGGAGGCACCAACCGCAAAACAGATAACTCCGTGTGGTGGGTGGATAACCATGCCGGTTGTTATGCCGATAATGCAGATAACAGGTTTACGGATAACAAGCTGAATTCCGGAGATGAGCGAAAAATACGAACGTCGTACAATCCCATTGTGCAATATGTGAATCAATATGTGCTTGTAAAAACTTTCCCGGAAGTAAGAAAGTATCAACCGCTAAAGGCAGCAAAGATGCTGGAAGTTATCGGGCGAAATCAACAGTTTTTGGATGAAATTCGGGAATCTGACCCCCTGCATACCTGGACTTCGGTAAAAAGCTGGCAGCTGATTCTTGCCCTGGAACGGCTGCAGGTACTGGAATCAGGGAATGAAAAAGAAGCACCCGTGGCGCTTGTTCAGGACGTGATGGATTTGTATTCCAATAACTTTCATTTCTGGTTTATGGATGAAGAAAAAATAGAACCTTACCGGGGAATTTTACAGTCTGCACAACCCATCATCGCCTTATGTAACTATATCGATTATTTTCCGGAAGGACCAATGGTGGATGAGGTTAAAGAAATGATCAACGACTGTTTTGAGAACTATGTAGTAAAAATGTGCAGCCTTAATACATTCGGTATCGTACCGTACGGCTTGTACAGCAAACCAGCCACGGAGAATGAAACCTACCGCGAACTGGGAAACGGATACATTTACCGCATGTACATGCCTGAGAATTCCCTGCATGGCGTAAATCATGGTCTTGGTGGCCATTGGACCAGCTGGAGTCATGCATTGGCTTATGCCGGAACACTACTGCACAATGAAGACATGAAGCGCATTGCCTGGGATCAGTTGTTCTGGCTTTTGGGAGCAAATCCTTTTCATTCCTGCATGGTGTCAGGTCTCGGTTATAACAGCCCGATGCCTCACAGCCGCTTCTTTGGAACATTTCCGGGGGGCTTCTCTGTAGGGCCGCGCGGAACTGCAGAAGATGAGCCTTTTGTAGATATGAACGGTAACCTGCAATGGAACTCCACTGAATACTGGAATACACCTGTAACCAATACCTTTTTTGCACTTTCCTATTTGCTCCCGTCACATATCAAACGCGAAAACAAGTTGGGATTATCCTAATGTCATGTCAACAATAAATATGCGTATCCTTCGCGCACCCTTAGATTCCCTAAATGGATCTACCCACGAGGGATGGCATTTTAGGGGTAGATGTGGGAAGTGGATATTTTATCATTGACATGATACTAATCATATTTTGTTGCAGGCAGGCAAAGGATTTAAATGTCCGAATCACGTAAACCCGTGAAATTTGCATGAATGAGTGACCAAGTTGCAAACTTTCGGCAGATGGCAGAGGAAGTTACACCCAGCAGGGTGGGGGAGGTAAAAAAATAAAATATTGAATTTCTGCGCAGGTTCTCATATTTCGCACTTGCAAAAGTTGCGCTTCTGGGCCAGATGTGGATGCATTTTTTTTATAGAAAATCAATATAATTATAGATGGTTAATTCTCACGGAGAATGAGGATTGCTGCAGCATCCATCATTAAATAAGAAATTAAACATGTTTTAAAAACTCTCGGGTATAATGACTAATAAATGAGAATTCTGATGAAACTTTTTATATTTGTGGCCTTTAAAGCAAATTAACCAAAAAGCATAAAAATGGCAAAAGAAAGAAAACACCCAAAAGGGTTGATGGTTCTGTTTTTCACAGAAATGTGGGAACGTTTTGGCTTTTATTTACTTATCGGAATCTTCTTCCTCTACATGACAGCCGGTGAAGATATGCCCTTTCCGGGACTGGGTTTCTCCAGCGCAAAAGCAAGTGATATTTATGGTTCTTACCTCGCGCTTGTTTATTTAACACCATTTATCGGTGGGCTCATTGCCGATAGATATCTTGGATACAGAGCTTCCATTACCATTGGAGGAATTTTATTTTCATTAGGTTATTTCGGACTCGCAATTCCTGATAACCTTACCGTTTTTTACCTTTCACTTCTACTTATCATTTTGGGTAACGGTCTTTTTAAACCCAACATTTCTGCACTTGTCGGGCGAATATACGACCGGGATGAGAAGTACAAAGAACATAAGGATGTAGGCTATAACATTTTTTACATGGGTATTAATATCGGAGCCTTTATTTGTAACTTTATTGCGGCATACCTGCGTATCAATTACGGATGGGGCTGGGCGTTTGCAGCTGCCGGTTTAGGTATGCTTATTGGTGTTGTCTGGTTCTGGGTAGGTCAGATTCATGCAAAAGACATCAAAGAAGTTGATACGTTAAGCCCACCTTCCAAGGAAGACATGTCATTCATGCGCATTCTGGGTACACTCTTCCTGCCAGCAACTGTAGCTGCTTTCCTGGGATGGATTATACCTGATAACATTTTTGGCAGCGATTCCACCGATGCCTTCCTTTTCTTTAGTTTATTTGTGGTACTCTTTTATGTAAATATT
>JBEPYD010000124.1:0-9419 GCA_041641575.1 Bacteroidales bacterium | reverse complement strand
AAATTGATATAAATTTAAAAAAAAGTCTTTTCATGATGGAATACTTTAGGTCTTTTAGATGTGGAAAATTATGAGCAAATCACCAGCGGGATTATTTAGTGCTATTATTTAAAGGTTATTGATTTGAAAATTTTCAACAGCTTCTTTTAAGGCCAACAGGTTTTTCCAGGGGACTTCTGGCTCAACAATATGTGTGGGGCCAATTACGATGCCTGTTCCGTTGCATTTCTTCAGCCTGTTGTAAGTAACCTCATATACTTCTTCTGGTGTTCCAAAAGGGAGTAATTTTTGGGTTCCTAACGTTCCCCAAAATGATAGCCTGTCTCCATATTTATCATGAATTTCATCAAAGTCCATACTTTCTGGTTGTATAGGGTTAAGAACGTCCACACCAATTTCAATAAGGTCTTCAATAAAAGGGGTAACAAAGCCGCAGGAATGAAAATAAATCAAGATATCGGGCTTTTTTGCCTTTGCTGTATCAATAACTTTTTTTAATCTGGGTTTTAAATATGCCTGCCATGTTGGGACATCCATTATTGTAGAAGATTGTGTTCCTATGTCGTCTCCCAAGGCCAAAATATCTGTACCTGCTTCTGCATAATGTGCAGCCAAACTACATGAAAAATCACAAATTTTGTCGAATAATACGGTGGCCTTTTCATCAGCCATAAGCATGTCAATCATTAGTTCTTCCATTGACCTTAGATACCATGAAGCTTCCCAGATTGTCATAGTCATTAAGCCCATGGTTGCTTTATTATTTTCGTGAAGTAATTTTACTTCCCGGTTTAATTTCTCTTGCGCTCCTTCATTTATACCAGGATAAGGATAATTGATGATTTCTTCAATATCTGCTCCTTTTAAAGGATGATGCATCCTAGTCATGTGAAAAGCAGCTTTTGATCCCTTTGAATGTCCAATCCCATAGGCATCAAATTCAATTTCATTTGGAAGCTCTTCTCTGGGATACAAACTGAATCCATCATCGAAATTCTTCTTCAAATCCACATATACCGGCCGGTGCAGCATATCAAAATACGTAAGATAGTCAGTTTGCCCAAACCTGCTTTTAAAAGCCTGCACCTGGGATTCACAAAAATATACATCCACTGGAATGTGGTTTACTTTTTTTCGCCTTAGTGCATTTATCATTTCAAGCCTCATGACATTTATCCTCCCTTTTGTTTGATCAATAGTTTACTGCATATAGTTTTCCAATAATATTCAGTTCATCAGCCTGATTTTTTACACTATATTCGAAACTGCAGCTAACCCCTTCATGATTTTTGTTGAGTTCAAATTCTGCAACTACCCAACTCAGTCCGCTCCATAAGGGTTTATCGTAATGTGTGGTAACAGGGATACTTGTGTTGTCAATTTGGACATTCAAAATTCCTATTTTATCAATTGGTGTACCATCCGGATATCCTCCATCGCTTACACGGCAAGGCATTCCATTCGAAAAGAATTGCTGAAAAATAATCCTGTAGATTCCAGCTTCGGTTACTTCAAACTTTCCGTGCACTTCATTTTTTGTATGCTTTTTAAAATGAATATCCACTTCCTCCATTTTTAACGGTATACGTACATCATTTTCTTCACCTAACTGATAGTCTTTGGAGCTGTATTTACCAAACCCAATCAATACCAATTGTTCCGGGCCAAGATTTATTTTATTGTCAGCCATGGCAGGCTTAAAGCCTGAATCGGAAAATAAAATATCACCATTTAGTCCTTCTGTATTAGGCTTATAGTCATCCAGATCTATTTTTTTATGTTCCTGGGAAGGATTTACCAATAGCAACAGCGTACCCTGTTCATCTTTTGCTTTATATCCGTAAATTTCTCCCGCACCCGGGATACCGCCAACGAGGTCTATGGCATTATTTTTTTGAAAAGGGAGGTACAGTTTTTGAACCTTTGCAAACCATTCAGCATCCTCGTCAGTTAGTAAATCGAGGTTGCCGTAGTAGGTATTCATCCATCCGCCGCGGGCGAGTGATAGAAGTAACATTCCCTTCCATGCTTCTTTTCTCCGGTAATAACAGGTGCCGGTGTTTCCTATCATAAATGCAGTGTTGTCTATCCTTTTTAATGGGATATTTGAGGCATGATAGGCTTTCACCAAATGGTCAGAATAAATATCTTTCGAGCGCCAGAAATTCATGCAGGGTATATCTGCCAGCCGGGGATCGCCACAGTACAATGAATCAAAGGCCATCAGCCATTCCGGATCAACACTTTCCGTAAATGGTGCTGAGGTATCAAGGTAATAGCCGCCATAACCATTGTATGCCAGAAACAAAACATCGGGAAATTCTTCCCGAAAATCACTTACTGCATTCAGAAATGCCTTCTTATTAAGTAAAAAGGCTTCGTATGGTGAATATTTTTTTGCTCCCTCTGGTGTAACTGCTGTAAAATCGGCAAAATCAAATTTAAACATTTTCACACCTTTACCGGCATAAATCCTTAATGTCTCCATCAGATGCGGGAGATATCCCCCTTCGAATAAACAAAAAGATCGTTTGTCAACAGCCAGAGAATCATCCCATTCCGGAATAGAATCTAAAAACCAATACTCATATCCGGCTACACGGAGATTGGTTGATATCCATAAACCAGGTTTAATGCCATGCTTTTCGCAAAGTTCAAACCATTCATCAGGACCATTTGGCCATGATTCTTCACGCCATTCCCGGTACCCTCCTTGTTTTGAGAACCAAAATGCATCCATCAGGTAATAATCAAACTTTACACCTTTTTTCTGCAATCGCAGCATCTCATTAAACTGGCGAATAGCAATCTTATCATTCAACCTGATATTATCGGACAGTTCATCATAAGAAGCCCAGTTAATGTATACCGAAGCGGGTTCTTTTAAATGTTGTGAATATTTATTTAGTGTATTTTCAATATTTTTATGATTCTTCATGATGTTTTTTTGGTTTTACAATTACAAGATAGGCAAATAGGATCAAGGGTACGATTTCTACTCCCGCAGCAAAGAGAAAGGTACGTTGTATGGAGCTGATATGATCTGATATAAATCCCGTGAGATTTGTACCGATAAGGCTGCCGAGGCCAGCTCCGGCCAGCCCGTACATCATCTGTGATGAGGCTTTCAGACCTTTAGGTGCCAGGTTACCTACCAGTGTAACGGCACCTGCTATAAACAACCCGGCAGTGGCTCCGTGGAGTGCCTGGGCCATTATTAAGGGCACAGCAGTGGTGACAATTGAAATGATGAACCATCTGAAGCCGGTAATAATCACTGCCAGTAAAAGAATGGTTTCAAGTCGCATTTTACGCGACAGCCACCCAAACGCCAGTAAAACAAGTACCTCTGTGGCAGTAGCCATACCTGCTGTAAGGCCTAAAACCGATTGGCTAAGTCCCAGCTCTTGCACAAGTGGACCAATATATACGCCAAAGGGCGACATGCTGATGTAGTGAAATACAACAGCTATCAGAAATATGGTAAATGTGCGGTTACGAAATAATTGTTTCACCTGCGACATTTTCAGTTTATCAGGGCCTTCGGTGTTTCTTTCTTTAATGGTTAGGGAAACAAGGAAAACCATAACAAATGAAATGATAAGTACCGTGAACAGCCAGGGTGAATCGCTCTCAAATCCAAGGTAATCCATAACAATACCAAAGCTTGCAGAAGCCACAAACCATCCAAGGGCAGCCCACATTCTTATTTTTCCATAATCGCTTCCGGTTTCCTTTGCTCTTGCCGTTGCTAATGAATCTGCAATGCCCATTATAGGTACATTAAAAAAGGAATAAAAGAAATAGCTTACCAGTAAAAATGTATAACCTATTCCTGGTTTTAAAAATGGAATAAGTGACAGCACTACGGCAAGTAAAAGCAAGCGTATTACCAGAGCGGGGCGTTGTGTACGGTCGGCCAGTACGCCAAAAAGCAGCGGCACAAAAAAGGCAAGAATATATCCAACTGATGTTAATCCGGCTATTTGTTTTCCTGAATATCCGCTGGCACTCATATAGGCCGGCAGGTATGTGATGATAAGCGCAAAACCTATATGAATAAAAAAATAGAAGTTGCGCATTAAATCAAGCTTTTCCAGGCCCGGGTAAGTTAATAATTTTGTTTCGGAGAATTTTTTCATCAGCTTATAAGTTCGTCTTTCTAATGGTTATTCTTCCAGGATAATTTCTGCTGAAAAGGGTTTAAGCACAATAGAATCCCCCAGCTTTTTATTTTCTAAGGTATAATGATCCTTAACTGAGTTATCAATTTTAAATTCTTTCTCCTCAAGCGTATCATTTATAATGATGTCGGCCATACGTGGTCTTGCTTCAGGATCAGGTGGTGCCAGGTAGGATGAATGTTTATCATTTTCTGTGGTTGCCTGCCATGTTTCAAGGGTATGTTCTTCCCAATTCCGGTAACCATTCTTAAATGTCATTCTTACAATAGGAAATGTATAATAAGAATGACCATAAAAGTTATCATCAGTTTCTACAGGTAGAAAATCGGGGGATATTCGGCTTTCAATCAACATGGCACGTTGTTCCCTCTTTCGTGCGTAAAGTACGTTGTTTTTCGCAATACATCCGTAAAGGGTTCCGGGCATAAAATACTCAGAAAAAGCCAGGCCCACCTCATTATCAAAAACAATATTTCCGGTAATTTTTTGTTCCCTGGATTCATCGTTGGCTAAAATTCCCCATGTAGCGCCCGTAACGATATTGTCTTGTATGGTAAATCCCAAGCATTTATTATCGAGATAGATGCCATGGGCAAACCTGTGAAAGTCAGGTGTGGCAATCACATTTCCTTTCACATTTATCACTATGTTATTTCTGATAATACTGTTAACTGAGTAATCATATGTTTGTGCCCAGCTGTAGATAGCGCCTGCATCATTCATATATTGTAGTGTATCTTTCACTACATTATATTCACACAGGCAATTCTTCCCATCAAGACGAATACCATGCAAACCAATATTTTCTATCCGGTTATAGCCAACATAATTGTGTGTGGAATCATATTGAAATGCATCGAGCTCCTTTTTCACACTATTAATAATAGCAGGTGTATGTGTAGCGGCATCTTCATTTCCCAGTACTTCCTTTAAAGCAGTTATCAGAAATTTTTCATCGGCATACGGAACATCTGTGAGGGTTTTAACTTTGTTGGAAACTTTGGCCGGCAGCAAAGCCTCCAGGTTTTTATAAGAACCCGGAGTTATTTTATATACCAGCTCTGTTTTTAATATGGCAACTGCAGTTCCATTGTTTACGCCATCAAATCCATAGCCCGGGTAATGCCCGATATTTGTGAAATAGTTATCTTTAATGGATGCTTTTTCTGCGTCTAAACATGCAATGCCCCTTCCTTTTATATGGTTGAAGGAGCATTTTTCTATACTCACATTAGATGTTCCGGATTCAAGATTTACCCCATCACGGTGAATGTATCTGAAGATGCAATCTCTTAAACTGATATTTGAAGAGTCGGTTTCAATATTTACTCCCGACAGGCAATATCTTTCAAATGTAATATTCCCGATATGAACGTTTGAACAACCAGCAATGTAAATACCGGTATCATGAATTACAGCTTCTGTTTTCTCTGTAATTGCTTCATTTTTTTTGTAATGATTGAAGTATAACCACCCATTTTCTTCATCATAATACCATTCACCGGGTTCGGTCATAAATTCCAGCTTGTTATCCAAAAAATAACCATAATCTTTGTTACACTGGTAGATCATGTTATCTTCAAATATCAGCTTATCATTTTCATGCTTCTTTACCTTTGCAATCTCGTACTGCCAGTTAACCGCTCTTATTCTTACATCAGCACCTGTACAATCTACCGGATCCAGAAGTAATTCTCTGTCGGTAAGGGAGTTTTTATCACCTTGGTCTATGGCAAAAAATCCGGTAGACGGATACCTTGCCAGTTGAAGCCATTGTTTTCCGATAAAAACATCTTTTACCGGAGTGTTACATTTGTACCGGAAACCCTCATTGTAGGTTTCTGATGCCTCTACTTCAACAGAGCCCTTTAAAACAGCATTTTCTGTACCTCCAAATGTTTTTATTGTAATGGGCTGATCACTACTTCCGGAATTTTTTATAAATAATGAACCTTCAAACGTGTCACCTGCTTGCAGAAAGATTTTATCTCCTTCTGTTAAAGTTATATTCTTTAGCTTTTCAATGTTTTTCCAGGCTTTGTCAGGTGTTTCTCCATTGTTGTTGTCATTCCCACTGCCTGAAAAATAGTATGTTTTTGCCATTCTTTCTATTTTTTTCCTTTAATTAATAAACCATATACCAGTCCCATAAAAGGGTTATCAGAACCCAGGTGATAGGAAGAACGATAGCCCATATCCAGAGTTTTGGCCATGATTTTAAACCTACAAAAGGTCCTTTTGCATCGGGCAATGTCCAAATAGTAAGATTTTCAAGCTTTTCAATACTCTTCGGCTTTTCCAGGTAACTCAACACATATCCTAGAACGAGCGTTACAAAAAAGGAAAGCGTGCCAATGAAGGCAAAATTTATATCAGTAGTTAAATCCAGGGTAAAAGCCAGAACCAATCCAGTTATCATACTTCCAAATGCAGCCCAGGAGGTTGTTCTCTTAAAGAATATTCCCAGGATGAATAATGCAATAATTACGCCCATTACATTCCCCAGGAAGCCTTGCACCATTTCCATGGCCGATCGTGCTTCGAGAAAAAGCGGAACGAAAATAAAAACCAGAATAATTACACCAAACTCTATAATGCGAATACTGCGCTTGGCTTGTTTTTCTGATGGGTTTTTTCGGAAAAACCGGAAATATATATCCTGGGCAAAAAGTGAACTTGAAGAGGAGAGCAGGCCGTCTACGGTAGATAATAATGCAGCCATAATACCGGCGATAAGCAGCCCGCGCACACCTACAGGGAAATACTCGAACATCATCAGTATAAAAGCTTTGTCAGGCAGTACATCCGGCATTTTTAAGCGCATGGCAGCACCTACCAGGTATGCCATAAACATTAAAATAGCATTGAAAACTCCGGCCACAACCAAAGCTTTTTGTGCATGTTTCTCATCTTTAGATGCAAGTAACCTTTGCGCCATGCTGAAGTTACAAACTATCCACGAAAGTGAGGCTATAATGGCATAGGTGAGTACGGCGGGTAACGGGAAAAATGCCTCTGTATCCAGATCGAACTCTGCCGGTGGTATTAAACTGTTGAATTTATTTCCTGTTAACCCTTTAAAGTCGAGTGCTTGTATGCCTTCAAATCCTCCCAGCAAAATAAAGCCAGTAATGCCCATTACCAAAATGGTAAGCAATAGGAATACGGCTTGTATAATATCCATGGTAAGCATGGTTTTTAAGCCTCCGTACATCACATAAAAACCAGCTATTGCTGCAATAATGGCTACATTTATCCAGAAGGGAGAGCCAATCAATTCCTCGAGCAGCAATCCGCCCAAATAAACAGCGTATGCAAGAAATGCTACTATGGTGGAAATCATAACGAAGGAGAAGAAGGCCCGCGTCATTACATTAAAGCGCTTTTCGAGATACTCAGGTGTAGTAATAATTTTGGACCTCCAGTATATGGCTACAAAGAAAAGGGAGGAGAACCATCCGGATATCCAAAAGTTTACACCATTCCACTGAATAACATAAAATCCATGAATAAAGCTCAGGGCTGCCGTGCCCATTATTCCAGGGTCTACGAACATAGCTATAAGCGTTAAGCCTGTTTGCCACCATTTTAGATGACGGCCCCCGGTAAGGAATTCGTGTGAACTATTTTTGGAATTTCTTCTACTTATGATGAAACCAATGACAAAAACAACGATAAAATAGGAGAATACGATGAGAGAATCTATCAGGTTGCTCATGATATTTTAGTAATCAGTTATTTAAAGATTTATAAAATGATGTTTTGTATATTCTTCACTGAAAATTTCAGCACTTTTCTTTCTAAAAGTCAATGGTTAAAAGTGCAATACCGGGAACCGTCATTTCAAATTCAACAACTTTGTGATTATCTTCACTTTTTACTGTTGCATCTGAATTTATTTTGAGTTTGTTTAAATCTTTCCATGTTCCTCTGTCATCATAAGGAATATAATCCGGCGAACCTTTCTCCTTCCAGGTATGCAGAATGTTATTCTCAAATTCATTTACAGGTATCACGGACACGTTTTTTATGCTTGTATTCTCCTCAAGCAAAATCCTGGTGCTGATGGTTTCCTTTTTATAGCTGTCTGTTTCATATTCAGAGTCATAACTGTAAAGCAGGATTGAAAGACCGTTTTTCACCCGGGTGACAATTGCACCGGAGTAGGGGAGTGTACCATCAACATCTGCGGGCAATCTTTCATTACCCATTTCTGATAGTAACTGATGTGCAAAGTAAGCAGGTTTTTTAAGCCCCTGCAGGTTCATCATTCCATAGTTGCCATGGAAGGTTTCGGCACCATAGCCTGCCTGGTTATAAATATCAGAAAGGCACCAGTATGCAAAGTAAGTTCCCTGCTGTGATACTTCCGCCATAGATTTAACTATAAAAGCAGCTTCATTGGCAGTTTCCCTTAACGGATCGCAGGGAAACCAGGAACGGCCCCATTCATTCCAGTGAATTTCTCCTTTGAAGTTATGGTCCTCAGCCAATTCTCTGAATCCTTTCACAACTCCTGAAAGAAAATTAGGGGATTTATTAATTTTATCAGATTGTGGACCGGCAAAAGGAGAAAGAGCAGCATATTCACTATCGTTATTATAAATATGGCCTATCAAATAATCTGGCGGGCAATTTTTTTCTGATGCATGTTTAAGAAAATCATCTAACCACTCTGCCCTTGCTGTGGAAGGACCTCCTATTTGAAAACCGGCATCCACCTCTTTTATGGCTTTCCAGGTTACTTCCCAAAGTTTGAAAAAATCCTCTTTGGTACCGCCGAAAAAAGCACCCAGATTTGGCTCATTCCATACTTCATAATACCAGCTGCTCATTCTTTTTTTTCCATACCGGCCTATCATATGCTTCAATGTGGCTGTTACAAGTTCTTCCCATTCTTTATATGAGCGGGGTGTGGTAACATTATTTTTTGTATCAAAAACATATTGCTTTCCGGATGCCAGTGCTTCGGGCATAAAAGCTGTGGTAAACATGGGTGCAATCCCTATGTCTAATAAAGAATCAAAAATATAGTCTATCACCTGCCAGTTTTTACGTGGAGGTGCCTGCTCATCATTAAAATTTTTAGGGTTTTTGCCTACTACAAATAAATTGTCATCAAATAAACCCACTGCCCTTATGTGATTGATTTTCAATTCCCGATGGGCTTCTTCAAGATGGTTCAGACAATCTTTACGGGCCATCCAACGCATTTGGTCAATATTTCCCAGGCCT